>CAXGXG010000010.1:0-14067 GCA_964013525.1 uncultured Alphaproteobacteria bacterium
CTATGCCAAGGAAGAAGAGCTTTATATTGAGAAAAAGCAAAAGGCAGAGAATGCAATCGATAACATGCTCGATAAAACATCACCGGATTTTCCGATTATTGATGTCTTCCGCTCCAACAAAGACGCAATCCTGAACATTATGGATGCAGATGGGTTTGCCTTCTTTTCAAATGGCGAAACATTTTCAATCGGAAACACGCCAGAGCTTAGCGTTGTAAAGAAGATTTATGAGCTGTCTGAAAAGGAAAAAGGCCAACCTTTTGTTTCTCACAAAATTACCGATCACATCGAAGAAGAAGACGGGTTGAACAATATTCGCGGTGTCCTGCTAATCCCACTAACAGAAAAACGTAATTTCTTTACGGCCTGGTTCCGCAAGGAAACAAAACAAACGCAAAAATGGGCCGGCACGCCTGAGGAAAAAAGCGCAAATGCCTCTAAAAAAGACCGCCTCACCCCGCGGTCATCCTTTCAGGTTCACGTCAAAGAAATTCATGGTGAAAGTAAATCATGGGATCAGAACGACCGGGATATGGCCAGCCGCTTTAACCGTGTGTTCTTGGCCCACGCCTTGGAAACCCATGAACGCATGCGTAAAAATCTCTCCAATCTGCAGGAACAGGACCGCTACAAAAACGAATTTCTAGCAACGCTCGCCCATGAACTTCGCAACCCCCTGTCCCCTATCAGCGCCGGGATTTCCTTGTTGGAAAAAAAGACGGGCGCAGATGTTCAGACCCGTGTCATTGAAACAATGAAGCGTCAGGTCGGTCATATGACCAAAATGATCAATGACCTCCTCGATGTCTCCCGCATCACGCGCGGCAAAATCAAGCTGGACAAACAGCAATTGTCCGTACAACAGGTCATTCGCAATGCTTTGGAAACGTGTGACACGATCATTCGTGAAAACCATCACCAGCTGTTCGTTGACTTGCCGGATGATGATCTTTGGATCAAAGGCGACCCAACACGCTTGTCGCAGGTGTTCTCAAACATCCTGAACAACGCGGCGAAGTATACGGATCCTAACGGCAATATCAAAATTTCTGTTACAGAACAGGATGAATGGGTTTCCATCCAAATTAAAGATGACGGGTTGGGCATCCCACAGGCCAAGCTGGATAGCATATTTGATATGTTTACACAGGTAGATGCACACTCCACCCACACCAAAGGTGGCTTGGGTATTGGCCTAACACTTGTTCAGCGCCTTGTGCACCTGCACGGCGGACAGATACATGTGCGCAGCGATGGTAAAAACAAAGGCACAGAGTTTGAGGTTCTATTGCCACTAAGTGGCAAAGCGGCTGAAGAGCCCACAGCCGATAAAACGGAGAAAATACACGATATGGGCAGTCAGCGAAAAATTCTGGTGGTTGATGACAACCCGGACATCACAACGATGTACAGCATCCTGCTGGAAACAGAAGGATATGAGGTTAAAAACGCAGCCGATGGAAAAGAAGCCATTGAAACGTTCAAGGAATTTAAACCCCATGTGGCGCTTTTGGATATCGGCCTGCCTGACATTGATGGGTACGAACTTTGCCAGACTTTGTCTAAAACAGACATTGGCAAACATACGGTTTTCCTATCCCAATCCGGTTGGGGAAGTGACACCCATATCGCACGTGCACGGGAATCAGGTTTCAAGGAGCATTTCACAAAACCCCTTGATAACGACATCCTGCTGGCCGCTTTGAAAAAGCACCTAAAGAAGTAGCATGGCGCGTTGAATCAAAACTCTACTATGCAAACATTGTGAGGGTCAGTGTTATTAACCGCATTTAAAACTGCCATTGCAGCGGCCATTATTGTTTTCGCCTCTTGGCTAGCGGGCAAGAAACCTGAAATGGCCGGCTTTATCACCGCCCTACCCCTCGTCTCCATTATTGCCATTGCATTTGCCTATCAACAGCACGGCGACCTGACCATCACAACCCAATATGCAAAAAGCATTATATTAGCTGTTCCTGTATCCTGGCTGTTTTTTGTGCCGTTTTTCTTCACTGAAAAGTTCGACTTAGGGTTTTGGATAAGCTGGACGCTTGGGCTGGTTTTACTCGCCGTTGGATATTTTATCCATCAATGGATTATCAAGCTTGCTCTATAGGCTGTGAGTGGACTTATCAAAAAATCATAGACCAGATACAATTAAACCCCAGAAGCGATTTCATCGTTTCTGAGGTTTAATGGCTCCCCGGGCCGGATTCGAACCAGCGACCAATTGATTAACAGTCAACTGCTCTACCACTGAGCTACCGGGGAACACAGTTTGTGAATTTAAACGTGACGCTTGAAAATGGCAAGTGTTTTTCTAAAGAAAATTGGAATTTTCTTAAACAGTAATATCGACGAACCCGATTTCTCTGCGTGTACTGAGGTAATCCGACATTTCACGCAGACTGCCTTGGGCCGATGTGATGGTGCTTCGGGCCTTGCTGAGCGTTAAGATCGTATTGGAACGGGAATCATCGTCAATGCGTGCCGCAGAAATGGTTTCTTGGCGCACGGAACGCCCCAGAGTACGCACCATCTTGTCCGCTTTGGCCTCAAACTGGCTTTCATCGAATGAACGCAACGGGGTTAGGGTCACGGCTTCTTTGCCTTCCGGAATTTCAGTCACAGAATTTGCTGCCGGATCCTTAAGTGATTCTTCAAACTGTTTAATGGCCGTTGAGACTGAGCTTGAAATATCCTGAAGTGCACGCGCCTTCACCTTTGGAGAATCATAGGTGGATGTTTGGCGGAAAGACTGCATTTTTAAATCGGCAATCTCTAAATTCAGCTTGGCTTTGGCCTCTAATTTCTCGTACTTGCTGACCGCCATCTGATCAATGGTCTTGATCTGTTCCTGAACCTTTTTAATCTTGTTCAGGTAGCGCGATTTCATGCGCTCGTTATTCTTTTCAATTTGCTTTTGGAATTCTGGCGGCGGTGGTGCCACCTCTTCGTTTTTCTTTTTAGCTTCCAGTTCAGTCTGCGCATTGGTAAACGCATCTTCGAAAATACGACTGCGGGTTTGCTGTGCAATCAATGTTGCGCGGTCCGTAAAGCTACCGCTGAGGGCATTACCCAATGCCAAAGTGTTTTGCTTGAGCCCGTTGAGCGTTGAAAGGGCGCTGCTGGACGTAAATGAATCAAATAAACCTGTCAATTGCCATTCTCCTGAATGAACGTTACCGGCATTTCCACCGGGCGCGAGATACTTCTCTACCCCTTAAAGATAGCAAAACATATTTAAGAAAAATTTAAGATCTGATCCGGCGCGCTTAATTTTTGCGCCCATTTCAGGTCTACAAATTGAGGCCCGCACACAAAAAAAAGCCGACGGGGTCGCCCCCATCGGCCTTTAAACCAATAAAATCAGGTTTTAGAAGTGGTATGCCACGCCGGCTTTCAGGGCGTGTTCGTTCGGATCAAAGTCTGTCAGACCTTTATCTTCGTACCATGTGTGGGTGTAATCAACACGGAAGCCTAGATCGCCATAAGCAACCAGCTCTGTACCGATACCCAATTCGAAACCGTCATGATCTTCGTCAGCGCCTGTTGAATCTTCAAATTCAGCGCGCTTGTAACCGATAATCGCGTATGGGTTGATGCTTTCAAAGAAAGAGATGCCCGGGCGGAATTGAACACCCCAAGAGCTGTCTTTTTCTACGGCACCATCATCAGCGTTTGACCATTCGTAATGCGCTTCAATCGCACCTGTCATGCCAACTGTGTTTTGCAGCCACTGATCAATTTGGTAACCAACGAAAACGCCATACTCATCACCGTTAAGATCAAAGTCGCCAGCTGTAGAATCTGCATCGATCCAGCTGTAACCACCAGATACACCAACATAGGCGCCTGTCAGCGGATCATCATAACCATCGTTATAGTCCTGTGCGAGTGCTGGTGATTGCATGGCCAGAACCAATGCGCTTGTTAGTAAAAGTTTTTTAAACATAGTGTAACCCTTTGTAAGTTTATTGTTTCATTCATGTTTCCTACACAAGAATGAACCAATGGTAGAATAGAAAGTTCCAAATTACTATTTTTTCTTTAACAGGTCGCGAATTTCAGTCAAAAGCTGGATGTCTTTTGGCGCTTCTTTAACCGGCTGTTGCTTGACCTTTTCCTTCTCTTCTTCTTGTGCGCGGTCTTTCAATTCGTTGATCATACGAACCAACATAAAGACGGCCAGAGCCACGATTACAAAAGTCAAAACACCATTCAAAAACAACCCATAATTGATTGTAGGTGCACCCGCCTCTTGGGCTGCTTTGAGTGTTTCAAACTCTCCGGGTCCCAAGTTAATAAATTTATTGGTAAAGTCGATCTTGCCGGTAAAAATACCTATAATCGGCATGATGATGTCGTCGACCAAAGATTTCACAATTGTTGTAAACGCCGCACCCATGATGATACCGACAGCCATATCAATGACATTGCCGCGGGCAATAAACTTTTTAAATTCCTGAGCCATTTTCATTTTTGTTCTCCTTTGTAATCACGCATATGCATTTTATCTATAAATTCACTCACCGTAATCGGTTTGTAACGCATTTTGCCTGTTTCCGTTACAGGCCGCAGAACCGCATCATGGTCCATATCCAGGAAAAAAGCCATAGAATAGCGGTCTTTTTCACCCCTGTTAACGACACGGTGCGGGGTTGCTGTAATCTGTCCACCTGAGAAAATCTCGACCATCTCCCCTACATTCACAAGGATGGCGTCCTTCATAACCGGCACACGCAGCCATTTCCCATCAAAACCTTGAATTTCAAGGCCAGGTGTTTGGTCTTGAATAACCAAGCTCAACATCCCCCAATCCGTGTGGGTATTAATGCCTGTAATGTTCGATGGTGTATAATGCAAATATCTAAGCGCATACATCGGGTCCTTGGATATACGGTCGAAAGCATTCTCCCTAACCCCCAGCCCCAGGGCCAGACCGCGGTTGATCCGTTTTGCCAGCGTCAGCATCGTATCCATTTGCCTCATGGCGGTTTCACGCCACCCGTCAATTTCCGGCCAGGTGTTGCTACCATGATATTTTATGCTTTGTTCGACCAAGGGGTCATCGGCATCGCGTTCCGGCCCCAAAACATAGGCTTCCTTGCTTTCACTGCTTTTTGGCGGCTCGTAACCTTGAAACCGGTCGCTGTGCGCGATGGAATAGCGGTCTTTGAAAGCTTGGGGCTTGTCAAAGAATTGACGTGCGGCTTTAAACCAGTTGTCAATTTCACCTTGGGAAATTCCGTGTCCTTTTAAGAAAAAGAATCCCCAGTCCTCACACGCTTCAACAATATGTCTGCCTATCGACAGACGTGTCATAGGTGTACCGCCCGCAAAGGCAGAAATATCAATAACTGGAATGTCGGCGTGAACGCTCATCTTGACGTGGCGGGCTTTCAGCATTATTTTTGATCCATAATAAACGACATTCACTAGCAGGGATTTACGGTATATGCAAGGCCTCACAACAGCAGATCCTGTACTGTTAATGTGCCCGCCTGAGTTCTATTCAATATCGGGCCCGGATGAGCATGGCCGATATCCAAATAAATTTGCCGAGCACAACCATAAAGAATACAGCAAAGACCCCGCAGGCTTTCTAAAGCGTGCGAAACTCCAATGGAACACCTATCAGGACCGGATCCATAGTTTAGGCGTAAAAACCCTAGAACTGGATCCCGTTGAGAATATCGGAGATATGGTTTTTACAGCGGACCCGACGTTATCCATTGTTTCCCACAGCAAGGGTGGCAAAAACGAAAAACGCATTACTATCACGAGCCATTTTTCGCATACCGAGCGTCAGAACGAAGTGGAGCAGAACACCCAATTTATCAAAATGTTCGACCCCAAACGCGAAATTTTGGCCTCTCGGTATAAATCAGAAGGAACAGGCGATAACTACTACGACCCTTTTCGGGATGTGTTTTGGTCAGGGTATACGGAAAACCCCTGTCGCGAAAATGCATCTGCCGGGCGAACGGATATCCGCGCCCACCAGGGCCTGCGGGATTTAACAGGAATTCACGTTCACAGCATGAATGTTAGAGAGCCTTTCTTTCACATTGACACCTGCATGGCACCGCTGAGTAGAGGCCACATTATTGCCTACAAAGAAGGAATGACTGAAAAGGCATTTGAACGGCTCATCCAAGAGGGGTTTTTAGCCTATGGCATGGATCCGGATGAGTTCCTGATTCTGGTGGATGATAAAGATGCCAAAGACTACGCCTGCAACCTTAGGTGTTTGGGAGACCATATTATAATGCCTAAGGTTAGCATTGATTTGCAAGAACGCCTGAGCGCAAAGGGGTATGACGTTCACGCACTTGATATCAGCGCCTTTATAAGTGATGGCGGTGCTATGCACTGTTTAACCAATAACATTAATGAACAACGCATTGTCGGCGGACACTGTCAAAAGCACGGTTACGCATATGGAGACCATCAAAATGCATAAACATTCAGATCCGCAATCAAGTGGCCTGGTCGCCATGGTCCGACCCCACCACTTCCAATCAAACCCGGAAACCATGAATGACAACAGTTTCCAGGCTGATTTAAAGCACAATTCAAAAGGTGCAACCGAAATAGCCACCCGGGCCTATGATGAAGTTACCCAAATGATAGAAACGCTAAAGGACAATGGTATTAACGTCCACGTTTTTGAGGATGATGGAACATATAAAACGCCGGATTCAGTATTCCCAAACAACTGGTTTTCTACACACCCGGACCGAAAACTGGTTTTGTATCCGATGTACGCCGAAAACCGCAGACGGGAAAGACGGCCGGATATTTTAAAAGCCTTGCTTAGGGATTATGATTTGAAAATCGCAGCGGATTTATCAAGCCATGAGGATGAAGGTATATTTTTAGAGGGAACAGGTTCAATGGTTTTGGACCGTCATAACAAAGTTGCCTATATGGCCTTATCAAAACGGTCTGATCAGACCCTGCTTGATCACTTCTGTCAAAAAATGGGTTACACCCCTGTTTTATTTAGCGCCCTTGATGACAAAGGGGCTGCAATCTATCACACAAACGTTTTGATGGGCATTGGTACTGGTTATGCCGTCATTTGCCTTGAGACGATCCGTGATGAAAAGGAGAAGCAAGAGGTTGTAAACAGCCTTCAGCAAACCGGTCATATGATTATTCCTATTACGACCGCGCAGATGAACAGTTTTGCAGGTAACGTTCTGGAGCTTGATAACGGACATGAAAAACTGCTTGCGATGTCAAAAACTGCATTTGAAAGCCTGACAACCGAACAGGTCAGCAATATTGAAAAGTATGCCCGCATTCTGGCGCTGGAAGTTCCGACAATAGAATTGGCGGGCGGCTCGGTTCGGTGCATGTTGGCTGAATTGTTCGTATAGGTCTCACCACCCGCACCCATGGGTGGATTAAGCCTTAAATTTAAGTTTCTTTCATTGATAGTTAACAAATAATCTTTAATAATGGTTAGAAGAAATAACCATGTGATCCAGCCTTAGAAGAATTCAAAGCCTTTCTATGATTAAGCTTATCGGAAATATCGGAGTTGTTGCCTGTACATTGGGTGGCTATGTCGCCATGGGCGGTAAACTTGCGGTTTTGAACCAACCGTTTGAGCTTGTCATTATTTTTGGATCGGCTGTTATGGCCTATATCGTTGCCAATTCGATGCATACGGTTAAGCAGTCACTGACCGATATCAAGCTGATTTACAAAAAAGAAAAATACGGCAAAGACGAGTATATGGAGCTGCTGAGCATGCTTTATACCGTCTTTAAAATGGCCCGCACCAAAGGGTGGCTGGCATTGGAACGCCATATTGAAGAGCCCGAAAGCAGCGAGATCTTTCAACAATTCCCCAGTTTCCATGCCAACCATCACGCGGTCACATTCCTGTGTGATTATTTGCGCATCATATCTTTAGGTTCTGAAAACCCGCATGAATTGGAAGCCCTGATGGATGCGGAGCTGGAAACCATGGAAACCGAAAAAATGCACACCTCTCACGCCGTTCAAACGATGGCGGATGGTATGCCTGCCCTGGGTATTGTGGCGGCGGTTTTGGGTGTAATTAAAACCATGGGCTCTATCAGTGAACCTCCGGAAGTCTTGGGTAAATTGATTGGCGGCGCGCTGGTCGGTACGTTTTTGGGTGTATGGCTATCTTATGGATTTATTGCACCTATTGCCAACGCCATCGCCGAACGAAATTCGAACGAGCTGAAATATTATCATTGTATCAAGATCAGCATTCTGGCCTTCCTTCAGGGAGCGGCACCACAGGTTGCTGTCGAATTCGGGCGTAAAATCCTGCTTCACGATACACAGCCAACCTTCCTTGAAGTTGAAGAAGCGACGCAGAACATTACTTTGCCTGCCGCATAAACAAGAGATCTTAAAATGGCAGATGACGAAAAACGGCCCATAATCATCAAAAAGGTGATCAAGAAATCAGGCGGACACCACGGTGGCGCCTGGAAAGTGGCCTATGCCGATTTTGTGACCGCGATGATGGCCTTCTTCTTGTTGCTTTGGTTGTTGAACGTAACGACTGATGAACAAAAGGAGCTGATTTCCGCATACTTCTCCCCCACTGACCCGCGCATTTCCGAATCCACCAGTGGTTCCGGCGGCGTATTGGGTGGGACGACCATGGTATCAGAAGGCGCACTGACGGATGACAATAAGCCCGTTATTGAATCACCTGTCTCTCCATCAGGAGAGGTGCGCGACGCGATGAATATAGAGGACAGCGACCTTAGAAACGTTGAAGATGACGCGCTCAATGCCGAACAGGCCAGGCGTGAGGCCGAGAGCTTTCGCGAGGCTGAAGCTGAACTGCGTCAAGCCATTGAAACCGTACCGGAGCTTCAGGCCTTGGCCCAAAACCTGCTGGTCGATATGACGCCGGAGGGTTTGCGCATTCAAATCGTTGATCAGCAAGGGAAACCCATGTTCCCAAGCGGCGGGATCACCCCCCTCCCCGATGCTGTAAAACTGATGACACTGGTCAGTGGCGTTATTCAGGATATGCCGAATATGATTTCGGTGCGCGGCCATACCGACGCCCGCCCGTTTTCCAAAAACGCATCTTACGGCAACTGGGAACTCTCTGCTGACAGGGCGAATGCCAGCCGCCGTGTATTGCTTTCCGCCGGCTTGGATACGATCCGCATCAACAATATTATGGGTAAAGCAGCAAGAGACCCCCTGATTGCAGAAGATCCGGATTCTGCACAAAACCGTCGGATATCTATTATTCTGCTTAAACAATCACTGGTCCCAGGCATTGAGGACACGGCTAAAGATACGCAACCAGATCCACGGCGCGGCACCTCAAACCAGGATGAGAGTGAGCCGGACGTACGTAAACGCGAAGAAGGCATCATCTACTTCCCATAAAATGATGCCCCATTATACGTTTATTGATACGCGTTATTATTCGCTGTCAAGCCAGGCCCAAGCGTCTTTAAAATCCTGAGGGGCAAAAAAACGAACATCGGCGGGCGTCAGGTAATTGCCGAATTTCGTGAAATACTTCTCCCACGTTTTGTTACCGACAACAGCTACAGCCTCAAAATCCCACCAGTATTTCATACTGGCCAGAAAATCATCGACCAGGGCGTGGGCGCTCAACCCTTCAAAATCCGTAATATCAATGTAGAGATAAAGGTGTTCACCATTTTGAACCTTGGCATCAATCAACGGAATGAAACTCTCATAATCCTCATGGCTCAACTGTCCTGCGGCCTTTACACCCAGTATTTTATCCGTTGATTGCGGGAGTATCTTTAGCATTTCTCTTAATTCCTTTTTTTTGCCATGTTTCTTCTATAATATATGGATATGATTAACGCACAAGGAAATGCTTTGTTTTTAATCCTGATTGCGGTTGCCCTGTTCGCGGCTCTTTCCTATGCCGTTACCAATTCGGGTCGCGGTTCCGCTGGGGTTGATCGTGAACAGGCTGAAATTTATGCCAGCCAGATCTTACAGCAAGCAAGCGCATTAGAAGCCGCCGTTATGCGTTTGACAATTACGGGCGGGTGCAGCGACACGGACATCAACTTCTGGCAGGTCAGCGATGGGGACGGATCCGAAACAAATGGGGATTTCTACGGCCACAGCGCCCCTCTTCCGCCTGCGCATTGCTACCTCTACCGCTGATGGGGCGCAACTATCAGGCAAAAGCGTTGACACCGGTGCATTGGATCCCAGTTATTCAGCCTCTGCCGGCTATGGCGAATACCTCGTCATTGAATCAACGCAAGTTCTTGGTATTGGTACCACATGCGATGATGCCAGCTGCACTGACCTGATCATGTACATCCGGTTTTTGGATGAGGAGGTTTGCAAGGCAATCAGTGACAAGTTTTATGGAACACGCGACCTTTATACAGCCAACGCTGGCAGTTCGTCAAAACATGGTAACTACACCGCAGATGGCAGTTACCAATACTATGCTTTCAGCGACAATGGCAAAATTGGTTCAGGCGCGGCAGATGAGGTCAATTTGATCGGTAAACCGACAGGGTGCTTTTATCACACTGGTGCGGATAAAGATTTTACCTTTTATCACGTCTTGCTTGCCCGTTAAAAGCCGATTAAAGCTTTATCAATCCAAAAGAACAGTTGAAAATGCATTCGCGCGGGGGAAACCATTTGGCGGCAGGCGTCCTGCCTGCGCACGTTTACCCAACCAAGGGCCTGTATTCTTTTCAATGCGTGTGCCGGCGCCTGTTGTCCAGCTGATCCCATCCTCAATCTTAAATGTTTTGGCATCAGACAACTGACCGTCTTTAAAGCGTTGTAGGATAACCCCTTTACCGCGCTGCATTTCAGGCAGTTCTTCAATTGGGAAAATCAGCATCTTGCGGTTTGTACCAATCGTTGCGACATGGTCATCATCATCGCTGACCGGTGTACACATCTTGGCTTCAATCGGGCTTTTCACATTCAGGATTTGCTTACCATTTTTGGTTTGCGCCTCAATGTCTTCTTGCTTGACGATAAAGCCATAGCCATTTTCTGCGGCCACCAGAAGTTTTTGTTCGGGTTCAAACTTAAACAGGTCAATAATGTCCGCATCGTTGGGAAGCCCCATCATCAAACGTACAGGCTCTCCGTATCCTCGGCCCGATGGAAGGTCGTTTGCGGCCAGAGTATAAAAACGCCCGTTTGTTGCAAAAACGATAACTTTATCCGTGGTTTCGGCATGGAAAGCAAATTTCTCGCGATCGCCGTCCTTGTAGCTCAATCCCTTGATCTTGTCCTCTTCCCAATGTCCTTTCATGGTGCGGATCCACCCTTTTTCTGAACAGACAATGGTAATGTCTTCACGCTCAATCAGGGTTTCTGTTGGGATTTCAATATCTTTGACTTCGCCACCGATCACCGTACGGCGCGCACCAAGGGCTGTATCCGGGCCGAATTGTTCGCTGATCGCATGAATTTGACGTTTAAGGACCGTCATCTGGCGTGGGCGGGATGCAAGAAGCTTTTCCAGATCTTCTTTTTCTTTTAAAAGCTCGGCGTGCTCTTTACGGATTTCCATCTCTTCCAGTTTGCGCAAAGCCTTCAAACGCATGTTCAAAATGGCATCAGCCTGGGCTTCCGTTAATTCAAAGGCCTTGATCAGCTCTTCTTTTGGGGAATCTTCAAAGCGGATAATTCGGATCACTTCATCCAGATTCAGATAGGCAATCAAATACCCTTCCAAAACTTCCAGCCTGTCGCCAATTTTGCGCAGGCGGTATTCCGAACGCCGCACCAAAACATCGCGGCGATGGTCGATAAAGGCTTCAAGCACATCTTTCAATGGCATTACACGTGGCGTAACACCCCCATCCAGGACATTCATGTTCAAGGAAACGCGCCCCTCCAAATCACTGTTTTTAAACAGCCATTCCATCAAGATGTTTTCATCAACATTTCGATTCTTGGGTGTTAGAACAATACGGATTTCTTCGGTGGATTCATCCTGCACGTCTTCAAGCAGCGGTATTTTCTTGGCCTGAATCATTTCAGCAATTTTTTCAATCAGGCGTGATTTTTGAACCTGATAGGGAATTTCAGTAATGACAATCTGGTATTGGCCCTGTTTTAAATCTTCTTTGTACCATTTGGCACGGACACGAAAGCTGCCGCGGCCGGTCTTATACGATTCCAGAATAGATTCTTTGCTCTCAACCAAGGTTCCGCCGGTTGGGAAATCCGGCCCTTTGATATAGTCTACGAGCTCTGCCGTTTCTGCGGCTGGCTTGTCAATCAGGTGAACCAATGCGCCACAAATTTCGTGAACGTTGTGAGGTGGAATAGAACAGGCCATACCAACCGCAATCCCTGTGGCACCATTTGCCAAAAGGTTTGGAAAGTTTGCAGGCAAGACAATAGGCTCTTTGCTCTCGCCGTCATAGGTCTCACGGAAATCAACCGTATCCTCATCAATTTGTTGCAGTAACAATTGGGCAACCGATGTCAGGCGCGCCTCGGTATAACGCATAGCAGCTGCGTTGTCGCCATCAATATTACCAAAGTTCCCCTGACCATCGACCAGCGGATAGCGCACGGCAAAGTCCTGCGCCAAACGTACAAGCGCATCGTAAACGGCCTGATCTCCATGCGGGTGAAATTTACCGATAACATCACCAACGACACGTGCGCATTTTTTCGGCAATAGCTCGGGCCGCAGGTTTAACTGGGACATCGCATACAACAGACGGCGGTGTACGGGTTTCAAACCATCGCGCACATCCGGCAAGGAACGGGACATGATGGTGGACAGGGCATAAGAAAGATACTTTTCCCCGAGGATATCGCCAAAATCGCGATCAATAACATCAAAGGCTTCAGATTCTGTGCTCATGGTTCAAACTTATATCAATTCTGCGACGCGCTTTCCAGCGAAAAAGACTGATGAAGGCGATGGCGCACCTCCGGTAGGGTCAGGTTCGACGTCATACCGAACACACGGTGCTGCAGAAAATACCCTGTCATTAGCAAGCCATCCGCTACAGCCGCATCGTCAAAGTCCCCTTCCCCGCGAAGGAAACCCGGCAGTGGCAACATGCGTTCATGAAATTCAGCACCTGCCTCCCGGCTGACAGCGCGTGCAGATTTTGGGCTGATATAACAAAGATCATCGGTGACACCTGTTGCCGCGCAGGCCGTCACATCAATTCCAAAGCCCAAGGCCTGCAATAACCCGATTTCCCAATAAACATAGGTTGGCGCCCAGATATCTGTTTTTAGCGCCTCTAAAAAGGCGAGTGTCGCGTCAAAAACCCCGGGGCATGTTTCACGCTCGGGCAATGTTAAATATAACAAAGCGCACATGGACTGCAGCGCCAAATGTTTGCGCGGGTCATCCAGAGCATAGGCCGCATATCCGCCCTCGGGATTAAGCTTATATGTTCCAAGGCTGTCTTCGCGCCGGCTGATCCATTCGGCATCCACCAGCGTTCCCAGTTCATATTGTGAACGGTTTTTTGATGACTGAACCCCGTGTGTAAAGCCGGCATGACGTCCGTTGTTTTGCGTTAACAAGGATACCACCCCACCGTGTTCGCCATGCGGTTTGATATTGATGATGATTCCCTGGTCACGCCATTCCATTACGAAACCTCAGTAACAGGGTAAACTTTAAAACATCTGTCTATGACCTGCGGAATATTTTTTAAGGCGTTTTCTAAATCAAAAATATCTTTCAGATCTTCTTGCGAAATTATGGCCATCACATCAGGATCGGCAGCCAAAAGTTCATAGAACACCCCTTCCTCATTCCAGACTTTCATGGCATTGCGTTGAACAATTTCATAGGCGTCCTCGCGTGACGCGCCGCCTTCGCTGAGGGCCAATAAAACCCGCTGTGAAAACACCAACCCGTGAAGTGCATCCAGATTGGATTGCATCCTGTCAGAGTGAACAACCAGATTGTCCACTACGCCTGCAAGCCTTAACAGCGCGAATTCCAATGTGGCCATGGCCTGTGGGGCGATAAAACGCTCAACTGAGGAATGGGACATATCACGTTCATGCCACAATGCAACATTTTCAATGGCT
>CAXGXG010000011.1:0-14039 GCA_964013525.1 uncultured Alphaproteobacteria bacterium
AAACCTCCCCGTCACTCTAACTTAAGGAAACAAATGAAAACACTGAAAAATCGTTAACCCGTTCAGGTGTTTTCTAAAAAATCCGGCGAAACCGGAAACTTTTTATTCTTAATTGAATATACTTACAGACTATCATAGATTGCGCATACTGTCAAGATAATAACACAATAAAACCAATAGACTTGATTTTGCGCAATAATATTTCAATATTAGCAAGGCCACATCTATGACTAAACATAAAAATATATCCGGACCTGACGAAAATGGACGTTTCGGCATTCACGGCGGGCGCTATGTCCCCGAAACTCTGATCCCCTTAATTTATGATGTCCAGCATGCTTATGAGGAAGCACGCAAAGACCCTGAGTTCCAGGCTGAGTTTGATCATCTGATGAAACACTATGTTGGCAGACCCAGCCCGCTTTATCATGCGGAACGCATCAGCAAAGATTTGGGCATCAACCTCTATTTCAAACGGGACGAGCTGAACCACACCGGCGCACATAAAATCAATAACTGTCTGGGACAGGTTTTGCTGGCCAAACGGATGGGCAAAAAACGTATCATTGCTGAAACCGGCGCCGGTCAACATGGCGTAGCCACAGCAACAGTTTGCGCGCTGTTTGATATTCCATGCGTTATTTTTATGGGCGAGGCGGATATTGAGCGCCAACAACCAAATGTTTTCCGCATGAAGCTTTTGGGTGCAAAAGTGCGCAGCGTATCCAGCGGCACCGGTACATTAAAGGATGCTATGAATGAAGCCCTTCGTGATTGGGTCAGCAATGTCGATGATACTTTTTATGTGATCGGAACCGTTGCAGGTCCCCACCCCTACCCGGCCATGGTTCGCGACTTTCAGTCCGTAATCGGTCGCGAAACACGTGAACAGGCGATGGAGATGACCGGACTGACCCCGGATTGTCTTGTGGCTTGTATTGGTGGTGGATCAAACGCTATGGGCCTGTTTCACGAGTTTTTAGAAGACGATGACACAGATATTTTCGGCGTCGAAGCGGCCGGAAAAGGAATCGAAACCGGCCAGCATGCGGCATCTCTCACAGGCGGGCAGCCTGGCATTTTGCACGGAAACCGTACCTACTTATTACAAGATGAAAACGGTCAAATCCGCGATGCCCACTCCATATCCGCCGGGCTTGATTACCCCGGTATCGGCCCTGAACATGCCTATTTGCACGATGCGGGACGCGTTACATACGTCAGCGCAACAGACGAAGACGCGTTGAAAGCCTTCCAGTATTCCTGCCGTACGGAAGGCATTATTCCGGCGCTTGAACCGGCCCACGCATTGGCATGGGTGATCAACAATGCCGATCAGCTTAAATCTTACAAGATGGTGGTCATGAATATGTGTGGCCGTGGGGACAAAGATATCTTTACCGTTGGAAAGGCTTTAGGCATGGAGCTCCATGACGGCAGCCTGACGGAGGAAATATAATGAGCCGCATTCAAGAGGTTTTTCAATCCGAAACGACACAGCCGATTGTTATCCCCTTTATCATGGCTGGCGATCCGAATATTGATACCACACTCAAGCTCATGCATGCATTGGTCGCGGCGGGCGCCAAAATCATTGAAATTGGCATGCCCTTTTCCGATCCTGTGGCTGATGGCGAAACCATACAGCAGGCGGGGCTGCGCGCAATGAAAAACGGTGTCGGCTTGACCCAAATTTTGGGTCTTGTGCAAAAATTTCGTCACGATGACCAGGATACAGCGGTCGTCCTCATGGGGTATTACAACCCGATCTATCGCTATGGCGATGAAAACTTTTGTGCTGCCGCGACCAAGGTCGGCATTGACGGTTTGATTGTCGTTGATTTGCCACCCGAGGAAGAGGACGAGATCCTTCCCCACACGAAAAGCTGCAATATCGATTTGATTCGTCTGATCACACCGAACACGACATCTGAACGCATACGTACGATTACAAAAAATGCATCGGGCTTTATTTATTACGTTTCTGTTGCTGGCACAACCGGTGGCAAAAGCACAGATTACACAAAACTGCCCGAGGCCATCGCCCGTATTCGCAAGGAAAGCTCACTGCCGGTTGCGGTTGGATTTGGCATCAAATCCCATGATGACGTGACCGAGGTGTTGAAATCCGCCGATGCCGCCGTGGTCGGGTCCGAACTGATCCGCAAGTTGCAGGCAGCTGATTTTGATACTGACAAGGCGAAAGCTTTCTTTTCAACGCTGACTGGACTATAATCACCCGAATTTAAACTGTATAAGGTTATTCTTATGAACTGGATTACAAATATCGTCCGCCCGAAAATCCGTGCTTTGGTAAAGTCAAAGGATGTTCCGGACAATATGTGGCAAAAATGTCCTGCGTGTGATGCAATGTTGTTTCATCGCGACCTGAAAAAGAGCCTGAATGTTTGCTATCACTGCGATCATCATTTGAAAATTCCCGTCATGGACCGTTTGAAAACCATGTTTGATAAAGGCGAGTTTAAAGAGGCTGATTTGCCGAAAAGCCTGCATGACCCATTGAAATTTAAAGACCGTAAAAAATATACGGACCGTCTGAAAGAAAACCGCAACAAAACTGGGCGCGATGATGCCATCGTAGTTGCCCATGGCTTGATCGGCGGCCAAAAGGCTGTCGTTGCCGCCTTTGATTTTGCCTTTTTAGGCGGATCAATGGGTACGGCTGTCGGTGACGGTCTGTTAACGGCCGCCCGCGTTGCGGTCAAGGAAAACGCACCCCTGATCGTGATCCCTGCATCCGGTGGGGCGCGCATGCAGGAAGGCGCACTCTCCCTTATGCAGATGCCACGTTCGACGATTGCCGTTCAACAGGTTAAAGAAGCCGGCCTGCCCTATATCGTTTTGCTGACCGATCCGACAACGGGTGGTGTCAGTGCATCCTTTGCCATGCTGGGGGATATTCATATTGCTGAACCCAAGGCGCAAATCGGATTTGCCGGACGCCGCGTCATTGAAGAAACGATTCGTGAGCAACTGCCGGAGGGTTTCCAAACCGCTGAATATTTGCAGGAACACGGTATGGTCGATATGGTTGTCGACCGTCGCGAACTGCGCGAAACTTTTATCAAGCTCATCGGCCTTTTTATGACGCCAAAACGCGCTAAATCACAAAAAGCCCTTGAAAGCGGCGCAAAAGGCGCTTAAATTAGGTTACATAATCTCATTACCCCTGAGGAGAAAACGAATGAAAGAAATTACACCCAAAGAATTCATGTGCCACACAAGTAACTGCTGCCCGGCTGTTTATGAAACAGAAAACGATACATATGTGATCGTTGGTAAAAAACTGAGTGCTGAAGCTATGGCTGCCGTTCAGGACCGCGTTGCAGATGACGAATACGTTATCGAAGTTGAAAAAGGCATGATTGATAAGCTTTAATTTTCAAGCTTACTTTTGAGAATAAGAAAACCCCCGGCTTCTAAACCGGGGGTTTTCCTATTGTGTGGAGAACTTTAAAACGGATCTAACCCTCAAATCCCGCTTTAAATCTTATTGCCTTATGACGATATGTGCCTCAAATCGTTTAAAGTACCTTATATTTCTAATTTACATAAAAAGAGTAAAGAATTTATTTAAAATTTTATACAAATTTTATTGGCGAGCTTTCCTCCGTCATCTGCATTTGATATCGCCCTGTCATATCAGTAACTTACACAAGGTTAGGAACTTAATATTATTTTGAGCTTTTTAAACCGGATGCCTGCGTTTTAGGTTGCGATCCTTTAAGAATTTCCGAAAACGCAACAACTTTGCCTGATAACAACAGCTGGTAATCTGGGCCACCCTTTAAAATCTCACAGTCTTTTAATGTTTTTGACATGATGTTGACGGCATCATTATACGCCCGCTCAAGCTGCGCCATATAATGCTGACTGTGCGTGGAAAACGGGTCAGCAACAAAAGGACTGCAATATTGTGCGATGATCCCCTCGCACTGTTCCAACAGATCGCGATCAATATTCGCGCAGGAAATCATCTGACCTGCACGATTGTGCCAAACTTCGGCCCGGGTGCGGTTCATCGCGACATCAAATACAGTGCGAATTGTCTTTGTCCAGCTTTTGAATATCATAGTCTGGCAGTATAACCATAAGCCGCCTTATGTCAATTTGCTTTTGCTTTACTTGACCCCTTGCAAGACTGTACAAATAAAGGATGAGCCAAGATGATCTCTTTAACTTGATTGACAACGCCCCGCCCGCCGATGATGGGCAGGGCCCGGCCCCCAATGCACCAAGCGAGTTTTCGGTTTCTGAAATCAGCCAGAAATTGAAGAGTGTGGTTGAGGACCAATTCAGTTATGTTCGCGTGCGGGGGGAATTATCGCGCGTCACCGTCGCCAAATCCGGCCACGTTTATACAGCGCTGAAGGATGAAAACGCAACGCTGGACGCCATTTGTTGGCGTGGAACGGCGGGCCGTCTTTCCATCACCCCCGAGGAGGGCTTGGATGTTATTGTCACCGGCCGTCTCACTACGTATCCTGGCCGCTCCAATTATCAGATAATCATCGAAAGTATGGAGCTGGCAGGCGAAGGTGCCCTGTTAAAGATGCTGGAGGACCGGCGTAAAAAACTGGCTGCTGAAGGGCTGTTCGATGATGCGCGCAAACGCCCCATTCCCTATATCCCGAACCGTATCGGTGTTATAACGTCCCCAACGGGGGCTGTTATCCGTGATATTATGCATCGTTTGATGGACCGTTTCCCGCGCCCTGTTTATTTGTGGCCGGCTGTTGTTCAGGGTGATCAGGCCGCCGCCCAGATCATCGCCGGGGTTCAAGGGTTCAATGCCCTACCCGATGACAGCCCATATCGCCCCGATGTTCTGATCGTTGCCCGCGGCGGCGGATCGCTTGAAGATCTGATGCCTTTTAATGACGAGTGTGTTGTTCGCGCCATTGCGGCCAGTCGCATCCCTGTCATCTGCGCGGTTGGGCATGAAACGGACACGTCGCTTGCTGACTATGCTGCCGACCTTCGCGCGCCGACACCCACAGGCGCTGCGGAAAAGGCCGTTCCTGTCCGACAAGATTTGGTTATGAGTGTTGATCGCCTTGGCGCACGTTTAAAAGCCGGTATGTTGCGCATGCATCAAGACAGAAAACAGATTTTGGCGGGACTAAACCGCGGCTTGACCCATCCCCGCCGCCTTCTTGAACATCAGGCCCAGCGCCTGGACAATTTGTCTTCACGTCAGGACAGTGCTGTCCTGCAAAAGATGTCTTTAGATCGGCAAAAGTTAATTGATCTGGGCGCACGGATTGTCCATCCAAAATATATTCTGACCCAAATGCGCCAACGGCTCGGCAACCTTGATCACCGCCTGTCACATGGGTTGAAGTCATCTGCCCAAGGTCACAGAACCCGCCTGAACCACTTTGCCGGACGGCTGAGCCTCCGCCCCTATAACCAGGAGGTTGCACGCCAGAAGAACGCGCTCAACACTCTACAAAAGCGTCTGACGCAAGGGATTCATAACATTATGGGCCGTCACACCCAACGTCTGCAGGCGACAGGAACGATGTTGAGCAGCCTGTCCTATGAGCGCACGCTTGATCGCGGATATGCAATTGTCCGTGATGAAAATGGCGCAGTCCTCTCCGCGACATCTGATATGCCGCCAGGCAAATCCGTTCAACTGATCGTAAAAGACGGTACCAAGACCGCCGAAATCAAAGATTAGATAGAGACCGCCAATAAAAAAGGCCGCAAAACGCGGCCCTTTGTAATATATCGCAATAAAACCCTAGAAAGGAATTTCGTCTTCGAAATTGTCCATAGATGGCGCTTGACCGCCTGATTGTTGCGAAGACTGTGAACCGCCATAGTTGCTATCACCGCCGCCATAGCCGCCGCCTGAACCGCCGTTATCACCGCGGTTGTCCAACATTGTCAGCTCACCACGATATGGGCGCAAAACGATTTCTGTTGTGTATTTGTCCTGACCGGATGCAGGATCTTGCCATTTTCGTGTTTCCAGCTGGCCTTCGATATAGATTTTGGAGCCTTTGCGAAGGTATTTTTCAGCAATACCGACCAATGCGTCGTTAAAGATGACAACACGGTGCCATTCTGTTTTCTCACGGCGCTCGCCTGTGGCTTTGTCTTTCCAGCTTTCACCTGTAGCGATCGACAGGTTGCAAACGCGTGAACCGCTTTGCATGGCGCGGACCTCAGGATCACGTCCCAGGTTCCCTACCAAAATTACTTTGTTGACGCTTCCGGCCATTGCTCAATCTCCTCAGTCTTGAAAATCTGTTTTTTTGAATGGCCTGATACTAATGCTTGAATCATGAAAAGACAATGCGATTCCCACCTTCTCTTGCAAAACTTCAAATTTTGATCATACTAATAGTATGATGACGTGTCGCGGGAATGCCTTATTTCTAATTTTGATTGCAGTGGCCCTCTTTGCAGCCCTGTCCTATGCCGTAACCAATTCTGGGCGCGGTGGCGGATCCGTTGATCGTGAACGCGCCCAAATCCTTGCCTCGCAAATCGTACAATATTCCGGCCTGATCCAAGCCGAAGTGCAACGTATCCGCATCAGTGGCTATGATGCCAGCGAAATTGATTTTGGATCTGATGTCTTTAGCCGTTATAGCGCAACGCCGCCACAGCCATGGGTAGACAACCCGAATTGCGACAGCGACGATTGCCGCGTTTTCCAAAGTAACGGTGGTACCGTACCTGATCAGGTTTTTAACGAAGCCACATTTATATGGGGAACAACATTCTCCTCAAACCGGCCGTATCCCGGGCACCCATTCGTATCACGCGCCGATATTGCCGGGATTGGGACGACAAATGATGATTTGATTTGGGGCGTACCCAGCCTGCACAAAGAAGTGTGTGATGCAATCAATACCAAAATCGGCCTCGACGACCCGCAAACCTACGTTATTGAAGATATGACCGCATGGGGCGAGCTGGGAACCTACAACCCCAACACTGGTGAGAACTACTGGTCATTTGACGCAACAGCCGTCAATCAATTGGGCGATCAGGACACAAGATTTGAGGGCGTTCCGATGGGATGCTTTCGTGCCTCTTCACATGGCTATACTTTTTACAGCGTTCTTATCCCACGCTAAAACCTTTTATACCTGAAACGCTTTTGACACAGACACAGTCTGTTCTATATTCTTTCTGGCAAGGTACAGGAGCAATATGACAGACAATAAATTCATTCGCGTCCAAGGCGCGCGCGAGCATAATTTAAAAGACATCACAGTGGATATCCCGCGTGATGAACTGGTGGTAATTACAGGCCTATCGGGGTCAGGTAAATCATCATTGGCCTTTGATACCATTTACGCCGAGGGTCAGCGTCGATATGTTGAATCCCTTTCTGCCTATGCGCGTCAGTTTTTGGAATTGATGCAAAAACCGGATGTGGATTCCATTGAAGGCTTATCCCCTGCGATTTCAATTGAACAAAAAACCACTTCTAAAAACCCACGTTCAACTGTGGGTACGGTGACTGAGATTCACGATTACATGCGCCTTTTGTGGGCGCGTATCGGTGTTCCTTATTCTCCTGCCACGGGTAAGCCGATCACCAGCCAAAGTGCCAGTGAGATGGTGGACCAAATCCTGGAAATGGGCGAAGGCACCCGTCTGTACATAATGGCGCCGATTGTCCGCGGACGAAAAGGTGAATACAAAAAAGATCTGGCCGAGTTAAAGAAAAAGGGTTTTCAGCGCGTTAAAATTGATGGCGAAATCTATGATCTGGATGAAACCCCCACTCTGGATAAAAAGCTAAAACACGATATTTCCGTTGTTGTTGACCGTCTAATCATTCGTGAGGACCTTGGGAACAGGCTTGCGGATTCCGTTGAAACCGCGCTTGATCTTTCCGATGGTCTTTTAGTGGTTGAAAATGCTGATGACAATGCGGAAACGGTCTTCTCGGCCAAGTTTGCATGTCCGGTATCCGGCTTTACAATTGCGGAAATTGAACCGCGCCTTTTTTCATTCAATAACCCGCACGGGGCCTGCCCGAAATGCGATGGCATTGGTACAACACTGTACTTTGACCCTGAAATCGTGGTGCCGAACGAAACCCTGTCGTTAGAGGCCGGCGCAATCGTGCCATGGTCATCGCCCTATTATATGCAGGCATTGAAAAGTTTGGCCAAACATTACAAATTTAAAATGACCACCCCATGGCAGGACCTGCCACAGAAGGTACGCGACATCTTGCTTTACGGATCCGATGGTGAGGAAATCACCATGACCTATACCAGTGACAATATGGATTATAATGTCCGACGCGCGTTTGAAGGGGTGATCCCGAATTTGGAACGTCGTTTTTATGAAACCGATTCCAACCGCGTGCGCGATGATTTGCAACGTTATCAATCGAACCGTGCCTGCGAATCCTGTGACGGCTATCGATTAAAGCCAGAGGCGCTGGCCGTTAAAATTGACACCTGCCATATTGGTGAGATTTCTGAAATGTCGATTGAAGCCTCTGCCGAATGGTTCACCGCCCTGATTGACAAACTTTCAAAAAAGGACAGCGACATTGCCGGTAGAATTCTAAAGGAAATTAACGAGCGTTTGACCTTTTTGATGAATGTGGGGTTGGACTACCTGACACTCAGCCGGACGTCGGGTACGCTTTCCGGAGGGGAAAGTCAGCGCATCCGCCTTGCCTCCCAGATCGGATCGGGATTGACAGGTGTTCTGTATGTTCTGGATGAACCATCAATCGGTCTGCATCAACGCGACAACAATCGATTGTTAGAAACATTGGCGCGCCTGCGCGACCTTGGCAATACCGTCATTGTTGTTGAGCATGATGAAGATGCGATCCGCACGGCCGATCACCTGATTGATATCGGCCCAGGCGCGGGTATCCACGGAGGTCAAATTATTGCCCAAGGTACACCCAAAGAGGTCATGAAAAACAAAAACTCGATTACGGCTGATTATTTAACAGGCCGCAAATCGGTGCCAATTCCTCAAACCCGCCGTCAGGCAAAACCTGTCAAATCGGCCAAGAAAAAAAATGCGCGTCAGTATATTGAGATCAAGGGTGCGCGTACCAATAACCTTCAAAACGTAGATGCCAAAATCCCAATCGGGACATTCACTTGCATTACAGGCGTTTCGGGCAGTGGGAAATCATCGCTGACCATTGATACCCTGTTTAAGGAATCATCCAAACGCCTGATGAAAGCCCGCCACCATCCGGGTGCGCATGATGAAATTACGGGATTGGCCTATTTGGATAAGGTGATTGATATTGATCAGTCGCCGATCGGCCGTACGCCGCGGTCAAACCCCGCGACATACACCGGTGCATTCACCCCCATCCGTGAATGGTACGCAGGTCTGCCTGAATCCAAAGCACGTGGATACAACCCCGGACGTTTTTCCTTTAACGTCAAAGGCGGCCGTTGCGAAACCTGTCAGGGTGATGGCGTCATCAAAATTGAAATGCACTTCCTGCCTGATGTTTTTGTGACGTGCGAAGCCTGTAAAGGCAAACGTTATAATCGCGAAACGCTGGAAATTAAGTACAAGGGCAAATCCATATCCGATGTCTTGGATATGAGTGTTGAGGAAGGCGCTGAGTTTTTCAAAGCCGTGCCGTCAATCCGTGATAAAATGGAAACCCTGAAAAAGGTCGGATTATCCTATATTCAAATCGGGCAGCGGGCGACAACTCTTTCGGGTGGTGAGGCCCAGCGCATTAAACTGTCCAAGGAACTTGCCAAACGCTCCACTGGTCGTACCCTTTATATTCTGGATGAGCCAACAACAGGTTTGCATTTTGAAGATGTGCGCAAATTGCTCGAAGTTCTGCATTCTTTGGTTGAAAAGGGCAATACGGTTGTGGTGATTGAACACAATCTGGAAGTTATCAAAACGGCGGATTGGATCATTGATATCGGACCCGAAGGCGGTCATAAGGGCGGAAAGGTCATAGCAGAAGGTACGCCTGAGGATGTTGTAAAAGTCAAAGGGTCTTATACGGGCGAGTTTTTAAAGCCGCTTTTGAACAGCAAGAAAACCGACGCCGCCTAAGCATCAACATATGCTACCCTTAACATAAAACTGGCATGGCAATTGCCTTTATTTTTACACGTACAGTGATAAAGGAGAACGCCATGTTAAATTATCTTTTCGGATCCGCAGGTGTATTGGGTGCTACCACAATCTTTTCCGTTCTAAACGCCGGATTATGTGTCGAGCTGTGGGAAAATATTTCCCAGATTTCCAATTTTATGAATTAAGGGGTTATGCCGGGGCGACAGGGTCACCCTTTTTGCCCTTACCCTCGCCCAATTTTTGACGGATGATTTTTTCCGCATCCTCAGTCGAAATGCCGTAACGCATTTTCAAGCGGGCAACCAGTTTGTTGTGATCAGCCTCAACCAGCGCCATGTCTTCTTTGGTTAAAGCCCCCCAGATTTCCATGACATCAGCGCATAGCTCTTCCCATCCGCCTTCAATGCGGTAAATCAGTTTGGGTATAGGTTTGAATTCTAAAGCCATTTTTTGGGTTCCTTCATCTGGATCACTTTTGTATTCACCACAACATACGAACAGTGCGGCAAACAGTTCATTCCCCTGTGGTCTGCAAACGGCTGAGAAGCCAGCTTTCGAATCTGGCCTCATCCTTGAAAACAGCACGGACAGGCAAAAATTGCACCTTTGGCTTTAGGGCTTCGGGCAGGCGCACATAATCCTTTTCGGTTGTCCATAACGGCGTATCGGGGTGCTTTTGGGCCATTTTCCAAATATCTGACGGGCTATATTGATAATGATCTGCGAATGCGTATTGCGCATGAATTTCAGCCCCCATAGCTGATAGGGTTTTAAAAAATTTATCAGGCATACCGATCCCGGCAAAAGCCACAACAGGTGCATCAAATTGTACCGCCTGTTCAGGAGACAGTCGCGCCTGAAAAACAGGCAATTGCCCGCTTACCATTCCATCAATTCCGTATGTGTCTTGCCCCACAATAACAACCGCATCTGCACGGAAAAGTGCGGGGTTTAAATTCTCGCGCATAGGGCCGGCCGGCATAACCATGCGGTTACCAAAGCCTTTTCCCCCATCGACCACCAACAGGTTGATATCGCGGGCGACTTTGGCATCCTGATACCCGTCATCCATAATTATAGCGCCGCATTTTTGCGACAAAGCTTTTACACCCCGGGCGCGGTTGGCCCCAATCCAGATATTAACGCCTTGCCCTGCGAGCATTAGCGGTTCGTCCCCGACAGCCGCGGCCAAATGGTGGTCCGTATCCACATGCGTCAGACTTTCGATTTCGCCTCCGTAACCGCGGCTAAAGACAAGCGGCTTGCGCCCGGCCCGTGCAAGGATGGAAAAAATTGCAGCTGTGACAGGTGTTTTTCCTGCCCCGCCTGCGGTGACATTTCCAACGCAAATGACAGGCACAGGTACATTTGTTTGCTTTTGCGCACACAACTTTTGATAAAGGGTGCTGACCCCGTTGTATAGCACTGCAAACGGGGACAAAAGGTACGCTTTCCAATTGCGTTTCTTTTGATACCAGAATTGGGGTGTCCGCATCATGTGCGCGACTTTCCAATGGCATAGGTCAACCACGGCGAAATATCAGCCCACAGGTTTTCAAGGGCAGCGGCTTTTTCCTGTGTCAGTTTCAATGCATTTTCTTGATAAGGAGTCCGGTCTTCGGGCGCCAATAGAAACCGTTTTAGCGCTTTCTCTAATGCCGCGTCATCCTGCAACTGTAATGCTGCATCTTTGGATAAGAAGTCTTCTGTTATCAATTCAAAATTGAACATGTGCGGGCCAAAAATAACCAGATTGCCAAACTGCGCCGGCTCAATCGGATTATGCCCGCCGTGCGGAATAAAGCTTCCGCCAACAACTGTCACATCAATCATAGATAAAAACAGGCCAATCTCGCCCATTGTATCCGCAAGGTAGATATCAACTTTACCTGTAAGCTTATCACCGCGACTGCGCATGGCAACATTCAGGCCCATCGCCTCTGCCGTCTTTGCAATCTCATCGGCACGATTTGGGTGCCGGGGGACAATCACAGTCAACAATTTGGGCATATCCGCATTCAAATTTTTGTGGATGCGAAAGGCCATTTCCTCCTCGCCCGCGTGGGTGCTGATAAATTGCCAGCATCGTCGCCCGCTGATTTGCAGCATCATTTTATTGCGCTGTCCCTTATCAAATGGCAATTTATCCGCGGCATACTTCAGGTTATCTGTGATGCGCACATCTTTATGATTGAAAAATTCCAGACGTCGGTGTTCGGCGGCGCTCTGCGTCAGGCACATATCAAAACCGCTCAGGATTTTGCGCAGGCTGCCGTGCCCGTATTTTGACCAACGCTGGTGCGAGACTTCGCCCATACGGGCATTCATCAAAATCATCGGTATTTGGCGGGCTTGAATATTCATCAACATATTTGGCCAGAAATCAGACTCCAGCCATATAACGGCATCCGGCTGCCAATGCTCTAAAAACCGGGCCACCCATTTCGGATGATCAAGGGGATAGAATTGGTGGCGAGCCCGGGCGGGCAAACGCTCCGCCATCATGGCGGCGGACGTTACCGTACCGGTCGTGACCAAAATTTCTACATCTGGGTCTTCGGCCAAAATTTTGTTGATAACAGGCAACGCTGACAGCGATTCTCCTACACTGGCACCATGAAACCAGATTAATGTTCCATCAGGGCGTGAGCTGGCGGCCTGACCACGGCGTTCGGGCAGGCGTTTGGGATCTTCCTTCCCACGCAAGATACGTTTGTCCAAAATACGATTCAACACCGGCCCGGACATATGGGTCAGCATTTTATAAAACCATAACAACATATCGGTTCATTCTATGTTATACTTCACATTAACAACCCTATCTATAAATCAGACAGGCTTGGTTTCAAAGGACAAAATATGAAATCCCGTGACGAATTGGAAAAAGAGATTATCGAAAAAATGAAGTCGATGCGCGAGGAAATTCGCGATGCGGCCGATGGTGGAGATCCTGAAAATGCAGGCACATCAACATCTGATAGCGATGGCGATAGCGTGCCCTATGACAAGGATGCCGCGCGGTCAGTCATACAAAAGTTTATTGAAAATCATCCTGACAAAAACCGTTTTGTCAGCGAATTGAAAAGCCGAATGGATGAAAATGAAAAGACCTCCGGCGATTAATTTAAGCCACCGGCCCCTGCATTCAAAATCGTCTCTACATCCGAATTGGGTGACAATATCGGCATCAATGGATTGAATTCATAAAACCCCGGAATATTCAGGTTCTCATAGACGCTTTGCGCCTCGTCAAGGACGCCTGCGTTTGACAAAACCTTGGCCATGGCATCCGTACCCCAATTGGACGGGATATTGCGGTTGATCAGATCACGC
Source organism: uncultured Alphaproteobacteria bacterium (assembly GCA_964013525.1). GTDB lineage: Bacteria > Pseudomonadota > Alphaproteobacteria > Micavibrionales > CSBR16-224 > CATLPD01. The sequence goes on from CAXGXG010000011.1 coordinate 13,423, forward strand.
AGGGATACGTTCGAAAATTCCCGGTTTGGCGCCTGACCGTAAACCTGATTGTCCAGAACATCCTGCATAACCGAACAGTCGTATTGCTGGCCCATCAAACTGCTGAGGACATTGCCCAATCCCGGAACACCTGAAAGCAGCGAGCCCGCAACTTGTGAAAAACCGGATGAAAGCGTACTTCCGATAGCAGAAGTCAAAGAGCCGACAAAATTTCCCAGCATCTCATCCAGTACAGGGTCAACAACCCGACCCAAATCCTGCAAAAGCGTTCCTGTCGTGCCGTTACCGAACGGCCCGCCAATTGTTGACCCCAGACCCAGGGCGATACTGCCGTTAAAACCGGGCAAGTTAGAGGGCACTTTATCTGAAAAAATCTTACCCGCTTTGGCCGACATCAAAACACTTTGGTCATAGCAGGTTAGCGCATTTACGCTGGAGGGCATATCAATGCTCTCGCTGGCAGCTGCAACCGTTTCAACAACGCCGACCATATTGAGCGTTCGCTGAACGTCAAGAGCCTCAAGCGAGCATCCGGGAATACTGCCCGTACCCCCGCTATCGGCAGTAAAAGCCTGCGCCTGCGGTGTGCCGACCAGCATTAACCCGGTCAAGCCAAG
>CAXGXG010000012.1:0-13877 GCA_964013525.1 uncultured Alphaproteobacteria bacterium
TAGCCTTTTATTTATCCTGGCGACGATTTTTGATTTTACGAGAAAACAGTTTTGAAACACGCAAAATCACCAACATCCGTTAAAATTCTACTGGTCGTAACGGCTTTAATCGCAGGTGGTCTGTGGTATGCATTTCAGGATGTGCGCACAACATGGAAGGGTGTGCCGCCACCCCCAACCCCGGGCAGCGTTGTTTCCGGTGCCTTGGGTGATGCGCAGCTTGGGTACCGCATGTCAGGCCTGACGTTGCAACATCTGGGCGATGAAGGTGGCATCAGCACACCATTGACTGATTACGATTATCCGCGCCTGATTGAATGGATGGAGGCTATGTATACGCTGGACCCGCGTTCAGATTTTGTGCCTATGCTGGCCGCCTATTATTTTGGTGCCACACCGGATGCGGATGATGCGATGCGAATCGTTGATTTTTTAGAAGTGGTTGGAAATGACCCCGAGGGTGAAAAATGGCGCTGGTTGGCACAAGCGGTTTTTCTGGCCCGTTATAAAGGTGAAGATACCGATCGTGCCCTAGATTTGGCACAAAAAATGGCCGCTTTGTATGAAAAGAAGGGTGGTGGCATGCCGCTTTGGACCTTGCAAATGCCGGCCTTTATCCTCGCAGCACAGGGTGAAAATACCGCCGCCCGCGATCTGTTGCAGACCATTTTGGAAACGACCCCGAACCTGAGCGCGAACGAGGTCAATTTTCTGGAAAACAGGATCCGCACACTGCCCAAAAATTTTTGAGAATAAAGGGTATTTTAATATTTTTAGTTGATGATAGAATCATAATGGGCGAAAATGTGAGGGACAGAAAATTCTTTCTGCACGTGGATTTATTCTGAATGCACGTTTTAATCCTAAAGATTTAAAACTTTAATATAGAGGGACATATGAAACAAATGAGCAATCAAAAGGGTTTTACGCTTGTAGAACTCGCGATCGTGATGACCATTATCGGTCTTCTGATCGGTGGCGTATTAAAAGGCCAGGAACTAATGGAAAACGCACGTGTAACATCAACAGTTGCACAGGTTAAAGGTTACGAGGGTGCCGTCACAGGTTTCCGCGATGCTTACGGCGCTTTGCCGGGCGACATTCCAAACGCCGCATCACGCCTGCCGAACTGTGCTTCTAACTGTAACGGCTCCGGCGCTGTTTTGGGTGATACCCTGATCGGTGCTGTGGGATCTTTGAACGCGGATCAGTCTGCTGTTGGTACAGAGCCTACAAAATTCTGGCTGCACCTTCTGCGCGCGAACATGGTTTCGGGTGTAACAGATGCCGCGATGACCGGTGGTGCGGTTCAATGGGGTGAAACACACCCATCATCTTCACTGGGCGGTGGTTTCACTGTTGCGAACGGTGCGGGTGGTAGTGTCGCCAACAACCCGACGTCACCTGTGGGTAACGTATTGATCTTGCGCCCTGTCGTATCAGGTGCCCTGACAACAACTGCGAACACAAACGTATTGTCGCCACTGCGCGCAGCGCAAATCGACCGTAAAATGGATGACGGTGCGGCACGCAGCGGTTCCGTTCGTGCATACGGTGTTGCAGCCAACTGCACAGGCGGTGGTCCAAACACAAACAGCTATAACGAAACCATCACAAACAAAGATTGTGGTCTGTTCTTTAACTTGCAGAACTAATCTTTGGATTTGATATGAGTTAAAAAGAAGCCGCCGGCCCCAGGGTCGGCGGTTTTTTCATGTGTTGTGGGCTAACGGGTAGGGCGATTACAAAAGCTGATCCAATATGCGGCCATAAATACGGCACAGGGCATCCAGATCACTGAGCGGGATATTCTCATCCACCTTGTGCATACTGGCGCCAACAGCGCCGAATTCAACCACCGGGCAATATTGGCTGATAAAGCGCGCATCCGATGTACCGCCTGTGGTTGTCAGGTCGGGCGTGCGCCCGGTAACCTCGGCAACGGCGGTCTTGACCGCATCGGACAAGGGGCCGGGTTCAGTTAAGAAGCTTTCCCCGCTTGGAAAAAACTCAAGGGTATAGGCATGGTCTGTCTGATCCAGTGTTTCATGAATGCGGTCCTTGATATCCTGGGATGTATGTAGATCATTAAACCGCACATTAAACTGTGCCGTTGTATGTGCCGGAATAACATTGTCAGCTGTATTTCCGGTATCAACGGTCACGATTTCCAGATTTGTCGGCTGGAAAAACTGTGATCCCTCATCAAAGGTGATATGTTTCAGAGCTGATAGCAAATCGACCATTTTTGGAATGGGATTGTCCGCCAGATGCGGATAGGCCGCATGCCCCTGAACACCGTCAACATTCAATCGGCCGGACAGACTGCCACGGCGGCCGACCTTGATCATCTGCCCCAGAGTGTCGGGGTTTGTCGGTTCACCCACAAGGCACAGGTCGGGCAGACCATTGTTTTGCTTCAACCATTTTAGGGCCTCGTCCGTGCCGACGGCACCGGTGGCCTCTTCATCACCGGCAATCAACAGGCTGATCGATCCGCCAAAATCCGTGTTGCGGGCCAGATAATCCTGCGCCGCAATGGCAAAGGCGGCAACGGCCCCTTTCATATCGGATGCACCACGCCCATACAGCACATCCTGTTCAATATGCGCGGAAAATGGCGGGTGGGTCCAATCCTCAAGCTTTCCGGTCGGGACCACATCCACATGGCCTGCAAAACAAAAATGCGGCGCGCCGGACCCATAGCGGGCAAACAGGCTGGTGATCATTTCATCGCGGCTGTTTTTTGCGCTTAAGATGTGGCATTTAAAACCCAGCGGTTCCAAATGTGCGCGTAAAACATCAAACACACCTGCGGTTTCGGGTGTTACACTGGCACAGCGAATCAAATCTTGTGTCAGCTTTTGGAGGTTGTCCATCATGACGCCCCCCGCAACAGGTCATTGATCCCGGTTTTTGAACGGGTCTTGGCATCCACTTGTTTGACAATAACCGCGCAGTATAAATTCGGTCCGCCTGATGCGCCCGGCATGCTGCCCGGTACCACCACCGAATAGGGGGGGACCTCACCATAATGGGTTTCGCCCGTTTCGCGGTTAAAGATGCGTGTTGATGCACCCAGGTAGACGCCCATGGACAGTACGCACCCTTCGCGTACGATTACGCCCTCGGCGACCTCGGAACGGGCGCCGATGAAGCAATTGTCTTCGATGATGACGGGATTGGCCTGAAGAGGTTCAAGAACGCCGCCGATGCCGGTGCCGCCGGAGATATGACAGTTCTTGCCGATCTGTGCACAGCTGCCGACGGTTGCCCATGTGTCAATCATAGTGCCTGTATCAACATAGGCGCCGATATTTACAAATGATGGCATCAAAACAACGTTCTTGCCAATATAGCTGCCGCGGCGAACGGTTGCCGGGGGCACCGCGCGAATGCCGGCCGATTTGAAATCATCCCCGGTCCAGCCGTCAAATTTTGAAGGGACCTTATCATACCAAACACCGTTTCGGCCGGGTGCGTTTTCAATCACCTGATTGTCATTTAAACGAAAGGATAGCAAAACCGCCTTTTTCACCCAGGCATGGACCGACCATCTGCCATCCTGATCGGGGCTGGCAACACGTATGTCCCCGCAATCCAGTGCGCTCAATACAGCGTCAACAGTCTGGCGGGCGCTCTTTTCATCGTCTATATTTTCACGGTTGTCCCACAGGGTTTCAATATCGGATTGATAAGATGTCATGATTTCAATGTCCTTGATTATACTTTTGATCGCGCATTCATGGCCGTAACCAGTGTATTGTCGTCCAGATAATCCAAGGCGCTGCCCATAGGCACCCCACGGGCCAGGCGCGTGATTTGGATATTGGTGTCCTTGATACTGTCCGCGATGTAATGGGCGGTGGTCTGTCCCTCAACGGTGGCGTTCAGGGCGATAATCACTTCGTTAATCTCTAAATCCCGAATGCGCTGCATCAAATGCGGGATATGCAGCTGATCAGGGGTGATGCCGTCTAGGGCCGAAAGTGTGCCGCCTAAAACATGATAGAGGCCCTTGTACGCAGCTGTGCGCTCCAATGCCCATTGGTCGGCAACATTCTCGACAATGCACAGGGTGTGGCGGTCACGGCTGGCGCTTTGGCAGATCCGGCAAGGGCTTGCCGTGTCGAGGGTATGGCATTCGGGGCAGTTGCGGATGGTATCCGCTGCCCGTTCCAACGCGGCCGATAGGGGGCGCATCACTGTATCTTTTTGATTTAGAAGATGTAGGATAATCCGCCGCGCCGAACGCCGCCCGACACCGGGTAAGCGCGATAGCAAATGTGTCAATTCATCAAAATCGGGACCGTCCATCGGATATGGCCTGTTCATTAAAAATTATCAATGCCCCTATTATAGGGTGTGATTACGACTTGGCAAAAGTTTTGATGTCATGATGCAATGCATCGCTGTACGTGTGGGATAATTTCAGTCCTTTATCCTGTAACAGGGAAAAGGCATGCGTCACCATCACAGGCGGGCCGGACAAATAGGCATCAAAATCAGACAGGTTATTATGCGCGGCCGCCACAACGTCACCAATCCGTCCTTGTGGGTAATGATGATCCGCTTCCTCAGTCACGCCAAAATATTTGAAGGCGGGCCATTGTTGGGCCATATCGTTGAGGCGTTCATCCATGTAGAGGTCGGCGGCTTTCATGACCCCATGATACAGATAAACAGGACGCGTTTCATCGCCGTTTGCTTTCATGTGTTCCAGAATGGAAATCAACGGTGCCAAGCCCAGTCCGCCGGCCACCATCAATACGGGCCTGTCCGAGGCGCGGTAATAAGCATCCCCATGCGGAAAATCCAAAGTTATGGCCTGATCGGCGGACAGGTTTAAAAGAGCGTGGCTTAACCCACGGTCCATATCTTTGATGTGAAAACTGATGGTTTCCAATCCCGGACGCGATGCAATGGAATAGGGGCGGGCGGCATGTTCATCCTGTCCCGGAATACTGATCAGCGCATATTGTCCGGCCTGAAAACCAAAGGAAACCTGTGATTGATCATACGCTTCAAGCGTCAATGAAAAGATGTCCGGCGCCACAAGGCTGCGGTCTGCGATTGTGCATTGCATGTCAGGCTCCATCCGGGCGGTTAGTGTTCCGCTTGAACCTACCGCAGTGTGGAAAAAAGTCAACCGCCCGAAGGCGGCTGAAGATTATTAAAAATAAAGTACGCCCCGCCTTTACGGGCCGGATGGCCCGCCAGGTTTGGGCAGTGCAGGCCGTGCCTGAGGGCCGCGGATTTGTGGTTTGTTATCAGGCTCCGCCGGTTTGGGCGCGGAATTGTCATCGTTTGACTTGGTAAAGAAACGACTGACCTTGCGAAGGACTGAGTTTTCCTTGCGGGCTTCCAGTTTTTTCTCGATGCTTTGCATGGTCAGCGATGGTGTGTTTTCATCGCCACCTGCGTAGGTTAGAGCGTTTCGCAATTGAGTGTTGTCAATATAGCCATCTTCTTTCATAGTCCTTGTCAATTCATTTAGTGCTTCTTGAACCTTTTCTTTGCGGCTGTCTGATAAATTGCTGCCTTGATAGCGAATGTTACCATCGTCGTCTTCACGATAGCCAAGCGCGCTTAAAAGTTGACCATGAATGTGAATGGCTTCTTTGCGTTCCCTTAAGCCCTCCGCACTGTTTTCATCTGCCGAGATAATTTTCTCCATGAGCTTCTGGTCTTTACGCGTTGTGGGTTTGGGCGCCAAAATTTCTTTCAGATTACGAACTTGCCCATCAAGTTCCGCCATGTTGTCAGCTTCAAGACGCTGTTCTTGGGCGTTATATTTCTTAAGTTCTTCGATTTTGCGGGCGACTTCGGCCTGCTCGCGTTTATTGGGAATATAAGGATGGTTTGGGTTGATATCCATGCCATTGGCAACACCAGCTGCATACATATTTAACTGGATTTCCCGCGCAGGCAGTTTGGAAGGAACGGACAGTTCTGTCTCTCCAAACGATTGACGGACACGGACGAGGTTATTGGCAAGTGTATGTGTAATATTTGATCCATCGCCAAAATTTGCGCGAATGGACGGCTCGCCACCAGGGTTTTGTTCTTTGATAATTTGAATGGATGAACCGGCATCAGGACCGCTCACAACGGGAACAACATATTTTTCCCAAAGCGGTTTATCTATTTCCTGATATTGTTTGTAGGTTTGATCAGTTGCGTGAAGAATTTGGAAATTTTCTGATTTAGCAGCTGATTTTACAAATTGCGGCAAGTTTTTATCAAGCTCTTGCAAACGCATATGCATGTCTTGGGTCGTGTCATCTTTTTTTACGTTAATTGTTTCATCTACAAAACCCAGCATATCTTTGTATTTTGGGAAACCCTTGTAAAAGGCTTCGAGGTCCGCCTCCGCCTTCTTTTTGGCCTCGGCGTCACGCGCTTCCTGCTCGCGCAAATCATTGGCGCGCTTCAACTCGTCATGGATACGCTCCATCACATCCTTGTCAGGACCGTTATCGTTATTCTGATTGTCATCGCTCATATTTGTGCCCCCCTCAAGGCAAATCAAACCGTTGGGTCATATTGACATAAATGTATTAAGGTTTGTTTAAAAAGAAAGGGCAGAATGAATATCTCCAAACTGCCCCTTGGTATTTTTAACTCTGCCGCGCCTTAATTAAATGTCGGGCGGTAACGTTGTGGATCAATATAATAGAACAGGTTTTTCGGTAGTTTCAGGCCCGTTTTGATGTTTTTCAAAACCACATCTGTTTTCAAACCTTGTGAATCCATAACCGTCCATTTCTTCAGCACCGGTTTGCCGTTCGCATCCACAAATGAGAGGGTCAGGGCGCCTGCACCCGGATCCTCGGTCATGGTCAGCGTCAGATTTGTTAAGCCATTGGAACGTGATGTCTCTGTCACGGTCACATCCCCATCCAGACGAATACGGTCACGTAATAAAAAATCGGCCAGTGAATTGCTGATACGGGTGCTGGATTGTTGTTTCATCTCCGAATCGTAGTAATAGATGAACGTACCGTCCGCGACGATAAAATCATCCAGCTGGTCATATTCAAAACGAAGGCGCCCCGGACGGTTCAAAAAGAACGTGCCCGTTGTTTGTGTCCCGTCGTAGGCAGTTTGGGTAAAATCCGCCTTCATCGTAGAGATGTTTTGCAGCGCCTGTTGATAGCGTGCGATGTCGATCTGAGCGTCTTGCGCACGGGCGGGGGACAGCATCAGGATCGTGCCCATCAGGGCCATAAGAAAATATTTCATATGTGTGTTTCGTGTTTTCATGTTTGTTATTACGTTAGTGACAACCATTGCCCCCAAACCAGAGTTCCGATTTTAATGGAAATCTTTTTAAATGTGCGAATACGCGCGTGATCATTCAGTAGATTTTTTTTGGATTAAACTTTTGGCCCTCTGTTTGGTGGTGGACGTTTATCAAAAGGAACGTTCGGGTTTAAAGCATCCTGTTTTTTGATCATATCAATGTTTTTATCATACCCCATCATATAAACCCATGCGTACATTTCAATGTTGCGCAAACGTTCAAAGTTGATAACGTCTTGCTTTAATTTCTCTATATCTTTGATGCCCAGCTCGTTGGCATAAGCCGTCAGATAGATATCCTGAAACTCTTTTATGGTTGGGTTTGTGAGGTTTTTATCTTTTAAACCATCCACGATATGCAAGATCATTGCGTCATACAGGTAAAAGTTCCGGCACGTGTCATCAAAGTCAAAAACATTTACCCTATTGTCAGCGGTAATGTGAAAATTCCCAATATGCATATCTGTATGGCACAATCCGAAATTCTCCGGCGTGCGTGGTAGGGATTTGGCCCATTCAATGGCTGTCTTCCATTCGCGTCTGGCAACATCATGATTTGCGGGTATATATTTCAGGGCATTTTTGACATGTTCATTGTCGAAATAACTGTGGCGGGATGTTTGGGTCTGCGGATATTTCCGGCTGGCTTTACAAAACCTGGCCAACATGATGCCGAGTTTTTCGGCCATCGCAACATTCCAATGCGCATTAAGGTTAAAGGTCACGCCATCTGCATATTCTGTGACGCAAACAAGATATTGGGATTTATGATGGGGGTCTGTGTAGGTGCGAAGCCTTTCGCCATTATTATCAGGTATCGATAAACAAACGTTCATTCCTTCGGATTTTAAAAAGTCGACATAATCCAGCTCTTGTTTGATCTGTTCGGCGCTGCGATGCGCGGGTTCGGTTACGCGGATAATGACGTTTGTGCCATCAGCCCTGCGCGTGCGGTAAACAATATTTTCGCAATCCCCTAATTCTTCCAGGTTGTCCCCAAGACCCCAGTCTTTGGCGGCCTGTTTCGCAACCCGCAGGATTGCGGCTTTGTCTCTGTTTTGTGTAACACCCATCTGTGTATGTTATGTTACTCCACAGTTTCTAGCAAGATCTGGCGTTTGCCCACGTGGTTTGCCGGGCCGATCAGGCCGTCTTTTTCCATTTGTTCGATGATACGTGCGGCGCGGTTATAGCCGATTTGCAGGTGACGCTGGATAAAGCTGGTCGAAGCTTTCTTTTCAGTAATGACGACCTGAACCGCCTGATCATACAGTTCATCATATTCGTCACCGCGGTCCCCGTTCGTGATGCCGCTGATGGAATCAAAGCCGTCGCTGTCGTGGGTTACACTTTCAATATATTCAGGCTCGCCCTGATCCTGAAGGAAGGAGACAACCTGTTCCACCTCGTCATCATCGACGAAAGGACCATGCACACGCTTGATCTTCCCACCGGAAGCCATATAAAGCATATCCCCCATGCCCAGGAGCTGTTCGGCACCCCCGTCGCCCAGAATGGTGCGGGAATCAATTTTAGATGTGACCGAGAAGGAAATCCGCGTTGGGAAGTTTGCCTTGATCACACCGGTGATCACATCAACGGACGGGCGCTGGGTCGCCATAATCAGGTGAAGACCCGCCGCACGCGCCATCTGGGCCAGGCGCTGAATGGCATTTTCCACCTCTTTACCCGCGGCCAACATTAAATCGGCAAATTCATCAACGATAATGACGATATAGGGCAGCTCCACCATATTCATCGGCTGTTCTTCAAACATGGGTTTGCCCGTCTGGGGGTCAAATCCGGTCTGAACCTTGTGCATGATAATTTCGCCGGTTTTCTGTGCTTCCAAAATGCGTTTGTTATAGCCTTCGATATTGCGCACACCCAGTTTTGACATCGCACGATAGCGGTCTTCCATTTCGTGAACCGCCCATTTCAAGGCTGTGATCGCCTTGCTGGGTTCGGTCACAACCGGGGTTAACAGGTGCGGAATATCGTCATAGACAGACAATTCCAGCATCTTGGGGTCAATCATGATCAGGCGGCATTTCTCGGGCGAGTGGCGATACAATAATGACAGCAACATGGTATTGATCGATACCGATTTACCGGAACCTGTCGTACCCGCCACCAACAGGTGCGGCATACGTGCCAGATCGGCAATAACAGGCTCGCCCCCGATATCCTTACCCAGGATCAGCGGCAATTTCGCCTTGGTCAGCTCGTACGCGCGGGAATCCAGCATTTCACGCATAAAGATGGTTTCGCGAGTTGTGTTGGGCATTTCGATACCGATTGCGTTCTTGCCAGGAATTACAGCTACACGTACGGATGTTGCCGACATGGAGCGTGCAATATCATCCGCCAAATTGATAATACGTGATGATTTGGTACCCGGTGCCGGTTCAAATTCATACAATGTGACAATCGGACCGGGGTTCACCTGTTGAATTTCACCTTCAATATTAAAATCCTGAAGGACTTTTTGCAAAAGCTCCGCATTCTTCTCTAGCGCTTTTTTGTCAATGCGGTTGACCTGTTCGGCCGGGACTTCCTGCAAAAGGCCGATCGGCGGCAATTCCCAGTCCGTGTCGCGGTCCAGCTTCAGCGCCGGTTGTTTTTCAGCCTGACTGCGGGTGCCGGTGGCTGTCTTTTTCGGTGCCTCCACTTTAATTTTCGGGGGCGCGGATTTTACCGTCGGTTCAGTAATGACAGGTGCACTGCGGCGTGGGGCAGATTTTTCTTCTTTTTCGATATCTTTGGAAAGGGCCTCATAATGGGCGTGCCATTTCACCAGTTTAAAGAAACGCGCCTTGGTGATCGTCCAGCCGCGACGGGCGTGTTGACCCACGAAGGTCCGCACGGTTTGCCATTCGGTAATTGTCATACCAAATGCGATAAACAGGCCTGTCAGACCAATCAGAAGAGAAAGGCCAAAGATCGCAAGCGGCGCGCCATTGGGCAAAACGGGGTGCAACAATCCGGTCATTTTATTAAACATCAAAACGCCAGCGCTGCCCGCCATATGGGCTGTGGCATCCCAAAAATTGGGGGTGTTGAAAAAGGCAAGGGCAATGGTCAAACCCAATACGGCCACCAACAGGCCGGTAAGGCGCATGGCCAAACGGTTTTGCGGTGTACGTTTAAGTACGCGTACGCCCCAAAACAGCAATAAACATGGGATCAGCGCGGCTGATAACCCAAAGCTCTGCAGCAATAAATCCGCAGGGGCGGCACCGGCGGTACCCATCCAGTTGTTTGTGATTGTATTGGCACCAATGGCATTAAAAGACATATCGCCCGCGTCATAACTGATCAGGGCCAAGAGTAAAAACACACCCAGTAAGATTTGAAAACCACCTATGCTGTCGGTCAGACGCCGCGCCAGAAATTGATGAACCGATGGTGGAAACAACGGCGTGGATTTACGCGATTTGCGGCCTTTGCCTGCCGAAGAATTGCGAGCCATAGAGGTGCCTCTTTATATAAAATAGCTGTCGACCCCACGGAAACGGGGGTATGAGATGTATTTATAATATCAGAGGGTTGGGCGAATGACCAGTGGTATTTGCGTCCAAAGCGTCGTGTAGCGGGGTAGGAGCACCAATCCTGTACCTTGTTTTGGATGACAGTGCCCGATAAGAATTGCATGTGCGACACGGCTTTTTAAAGGTGTCATGTCTTATGTTGTTATTTTTGCAATTGGGGTCTGGATATCGCAGCTTTGGTCACAGGGGTATGTGTTTCGAAAAAGGTCTGACGGGCCCCGGCCAGAATACGGCTAAGGGTTAGCAAATCTTTACGCTGTTCAGACGCGGTGGTTTCAAATGCGCCTAGAACATATTTGATCAATGGCTTTGATTCGTAGCCGGGCGTTTCAGACAGGGCATTTAACAGGGTAAATGTCAGGCACAGGCTTTTGGCTTCGGTATTCAAGTTATCGGCTTCCTCGTCACTTTTGGGCTTATGATCGGCCTCTGCCACTTCGCGTTCCAATTGTTCCAGATCATCTTCAGTATAGGGGCCGTTTTCAACCTCTTCTGTAAAGATGTCTTCAACTTGACGTGCGAAAACGTGCTGGTCAGATGCGTTCAGCTTTTTAAATTCCGCCATCAGGGGCAAAATTTCATCAGGACCGGAAAGGCCCGCATAATGGTGGAATATGTCTTTCAAACTTGGGGTTGCCATGTGCGTTTCATCAGGGTTGTTTTACGGGTTTGCAAATGGCTGGTGACGGATAAAGTTCCGTTTTGCCGCGCTTGCAAGTGATGAGGAGCTATGAATGGAGAAAAAGAAAAGCGCCCGGTTTCATAAAACCAGGCGCCCTTATAAAATTGACTGAAATTTCGTTCTAAGCCGCTTTGACCATGTTATTTTGAGGTTTGGCAGTGAAATTCGCGGCCTTTTCCATGACATGGGCGGCACGTAGAACCGTTTCCTCGTCAAAGGCACGGCCGATCAACTGCAATCCCAATGGCAGACCTTCGGAATTCAAGCCTGCAGGAATAGAAATGCCCGGTAGGCCAGCCAGGTTTGTGGTTACGGTGAAAACATCGTTCAGATACATTGAAATCTGATCATCTGTTTTCTCACCCACACCAAATGCGGCGGATGGCGCGGTCGGTGTCAGGATCATGTCGACCTTTTCATAGGCGGCTTTAAAATCATTGGCGATCAATGTGCGGATGCGGCGTGCCTTGTTGTAATAAGCATCATAAAAGCCCGCGGACAGAACGTAGGTTCCGATCATGATGCGGCGTTTCACCTCATCCCCGAACCCGGCGGCGCGGGTCGCCTCATACATATCAATCAGGCTTGCATTTTCAGGGGTAACGCGCTGTCCATAGCGGACACCGTCATAGCGCGCCAGATTTGATGATGCCTCAGCCGGGGCTATGATATAATAGGCCGGTAATGCATATTTTGTGTGCGGCAGGGAAATATCGACAATTTCTGCGCCCGCGTCCTTCAGCCATGCGATACCATCATCCCACAGTTTGCTGATTTCTTCCGAGATACCGTCAATACGGTATTCTTTGGGGATGCCGATTTTCATACCGCGAATGTCGCCCGTCAGGGCCTTGCGGTAATCGGGAACCTCGCAATTGATAGAGGTCGAATCCTTTTCATCATATCCGGCCATGGCTTGCAGCATAATCGCGCAATCCTCAACCGTACGTGCCATAGGACCGGCCTGATCCAGAGACGAGGCAAAGGCCACAATCCCCCAACGTGAACAGCGTCCGTACGTGGGTTTAATCCCCGTAATTCCTGTAAATGCGGCCGGCTGGCGGATGGATCCGCCCGTATCCGTGCCTGTTGCACCCATGGCAATACGTGCAGCAACCGCTGCCGATGATCCGCCGGATGATCCGCCCGGAACCAGAACCGTATCGTCATTTTTACGTTTCCACGGGTTTTGAACCCCGCCATAGCCGCTGGTTTCGTTTGATGAGCCCATGGCAAATTCATCCAAATTCAGCTTGCCCAGCATAACCATCCCCTCATCCAGCATTTTGCGGGACACGGTGGATTCATAGCGTGGGGTGAACCCTTCCAAAATCTTGCTGGCCGCGGTGGTTTGAACGCCGTTGGTGCAATACAGGTCTTTCATCCCCATCGGGATCCCCTCCAACAGGCCGGCATCGCCGCCACTGCGGCGTGTGTCACTGGCACGGGCCTGATTAAGGGCAAGGTCCGGTGTCTCCACAATGTAGGCGTTCAGATGGTGGTTGGCCTCCATCGCCTGAATGTGGGCTTCGGTCAATTCAACAGATGTGAATTCTTTGTTTTCAAGGCCTTTAAGCGCCTCGGAAATGGTCATATCGGTCAGGTTGGTCATTTTCTTACTCCACAACTTTGGGGACGACAAAGAACCCTTCCTGGGCCTCCGGTGCATTGGCAAGGACATCATCGCGGCGGTCGCCATCGGTGATCTTGTCTTCGCGGCGGTATAATTTGGTGTCGACAACACTGGTCATCGGCTCAATACCATCGGTGTCAACTTCGGATAGCTGTTCAATCCAGTTCATGATGCCGGTCAGCTCGCCTGCAAATTTTTGCTGTTCAGCCTCGGTAATTTTGATACGGGCCAATTTTGCAACCTTGGCCACCTGTTCCTGTGTAATCGTCATTGCATATTCCTTGGTTTTGGTTCAAAAAGATAGCATGGCCATTCTGGATTTAAAAGACCTTCAAGCCGAGATGGGCGTAAAAAAACGCCTGATGGCAATTGATCACGGGACCAAAACGCTGGGCCTTGCGATCAGTGATCCGCTCTGGACGGTGGCAACACCGCTGGAAACCATTCGCCGTACCAAATTTACCAAGGATCTGGTGCGTCTGAAGGCGCTGTATGACGAGCTGGAAATTGGGGCCTTTATCATCGGTCTACCCAAAAATATGGATGGGACCGAGGGGCCGCGCTGCCAGTCGGTGCGCCATTTTGCCGATAACCTGATCGGCAAGGCAGATGTGTTTGGTGGAGAGCCGCTGATTTGTTTTTGGGATGAACGCCTGTCCACCGCCGCAGTTGAGCGGTTTATGATTGATGATCTGGATATGTCGCG
>CAXGXG010000013.1:0-13713 GCA_964013525.1 uncultured Alphaproteobacteria bacterium
AACGGGGACTTTGTCGTTTTCATTCCGTCTGGCATTCGCGCCCATGTGGGTCTTGGATTATATTGCTGCACACGAAGTGGCCCACATGCGCCACATGGATCACAGTCCGGACTTTTGGGCATTATGTGATGAATTGTGCGACGGTACGCACATGACGCGCGCCAAACAATGGTTGAAAACCCGTGATGATCTTTTTATGCGCTATCGTCTCAGCTGACGCGGTGTTTTAACGTTGCCGGCGTTTGGCATTTGCGCAAAGACAAATGTCGAATTGTGCGGGACAACGTTTCAGGGTCAAAATCAGATTTGATATGTGCAGGCATTTTATCCCTGACAAAAACTTCGAAATCATCCAAATGATGAACCCAACGGGCGGGCGACATGACGCGCGCGGTCAAATCAGGCTCGTTCACAAAGGCCGCGACCTGCATGGGGCCGATACGATGTTTGGTGCGGCCACCATTTAAAAATTCAATCGGAAAGCGCTTTTTTGCCTGATCGTATAAATCCATAACATGGCCCAAACGACCGGCACGCAGAGCATCCCATAGGATGGGCAAACGTTTGGTGGTCTGACCACTACGGGTTTCAAGCTCTGTTGCTGTGGCAATGGCCTGAAAATCATTATAATCGGCAATTGCATCAAAAAACTCAGGTCCACGTCCCGTGCGGGGTTCGGACAAGGACTGTGCAATCTGCCAGATATTTAAGGGGTCTTTGCTTTGAAAGGCTTTATTGTTCAGGGCCTCATCATCTAGGGGATAACCCTTGGACGCCAATTCGGTCATCAGTAATGCGGCATCAACATCCACCCACAGTTTGAGGTTGGCGAAGGTGATTTTAACGCCGGTGCGGGCCAGATGTTTTTCCAAATCATTCATGGCCACGTTCATTTCGTCGAATTGTTTGTTATTAAAGGCAAGGCCAACCGCGTCAAACAGCTCTTGCGTCTGCTTGCTGATATCTGCTGCTGCGGAATTGAACTGTTCTGTAATCATAAATCCCCTACCTGAAACCGTGATTATGTTTAACATAACGGTATTGGTTTTGCAAGTATTTTGGGCTGTTGACGAAGGATGAATTTCAAGCGTTTTTGGTATATGCGCAAATGGCTATCAACGGTCCGGACGGTGGCCAATCGCCATTGATCAAAAGCCGGCTCCGGGTTTGGACAGGTAATCGTTTTCCGGCGGGGTGGAGGTCCGCCCCAAAATACTGTTTCTGTGGGGAAAGCGCCCGTATTCCACGATCAACCGGCGGTGTTCAACGGCATAATCATGGGATTGTGTGTCACTAAACAGGCTGACAGACAGGTTTTGGTCCGATAACCGTTCGCTGTGCATATAGGGCATTGAGGCAAAGATATATTCATTCATATCCAGCAAATCGGTCCCGATATTCAAACGCAGGTGATCGGCAATTTTCAGGGCGAGTGTGTCAGTTGCAAAAGCCTGCGGCGTATCACGGAACATATTACGCGGAAATTGGTCGAGTAAAATAATCAGACCCAGCGCGGTTCGGGCATCTTTGATGTTGGGAATGTCAACGTGTCCGGCCTGTTCACGCCAAAGCGCATCAAAACGGCTGCGGATGGCCTGATCGAAAGCGTCACTTTTTTGAAACCAGTCGTCAAAACCGTGTTCGTCAAACCAAAAACCAAGGATATCGTGTATAAAATCTTGTGTCATGTGCGAAACTCTATCAGATTTCCAAAATAAGAAAAGCAATTTGAAATCAACTGCCTGCCCAAGATCGGGATCAGAATCAGCATCAGGCCGCCAAGTCCGGATTTTCAAACAATAGGCGCAAAAAAAAACACCCGCCGGAATACCAGACGGGTGTTTCTTTAAGGTGGATACAGGTTTTTAAGGCCCGCAGATCCTTATGCGGTTAGCAGCTTATTTCTTGCCGCCGTCCTTTTCTTTCAAAGCCGCGCCCAGGATATCACCCAGTGACGCACCTGAATCGGATGAACCGTATTCAGCCATGGCTTTTTTGTCTTCTTCAATTTCACGTGCCTTAATAGACAGTGTCAGCTTGCGTGAAGATGCGTCAATTTTCATGACTTTGGCATCAACCTTCTCGCCAACCGCGAAACGATCCGGACGTTGTTCTGAACGTTCGCGTGACAGATCACCTTTCTTGATGAAGCCTGTCAGGTTTTCGTTCACTTCAACTTCCAGTCCGCCATCTGTGACAGCTGTAATCGTACATGTCACAACGCCGCCACGTGATACGCCATCCAGCGCACCTGCAAACGGATCGTCTGTCAGTTGTTTCACGCCCAATGCAACGCGTTCTTTGTCCGCGTCCACTTCAAGGATTTTCACTTTCAGCATATCGCCTTTGTTGTATTCCTTGATGGCATCTTCGCCTGAATCTTCCCATGACAGGTCAGACATGTGAACCATACCGTCGATTTCCGGGCCAACAGCCACAAACAGACCGAATTCGGTGATGTTGCGGATTTCGCCTTCCAGAACGTCGCCGGACTTGTGTGTCTGGCTGAATTCTGTCCATGGGTTTTCTGAACACTGTTTCAGACCCAAGGAGATGCGGCGTTTTTCGGCATCGATTTCCAGAACCATAACTTCGATGTCCTGGCTGGTCGATACGATTTTACCGGGGTGTACGTTTTTCTTGGTCCAAGACATTTCTGATACGTGTACCAGACCTTCAACGCCTTCGCCCAGATCAACAAACGCACCGTAATCGGTGATGTTTGTTACTTCACCCATCAGTTTCTGACCAACGGTAAAGCGTGTTTCAACATCTTTCCATGGATCGCCTTCAAGCTGTTTCATACCCAGCGAGATGCGCTGGTTGTCTTCGTTGAATTTGATAACCTGTACATCCACTGTCTGGCCAACTTTCAGGGCTTCAGATGGGTGGTTGATACGTTTCCAGGAAATGTCGGTCACGTGCAACAGGCCGTCCACACCGCCAAGATCGATAAACGCACCGTAATCGGTGATGTTTTTCACAACACCTTGCAGTGTCTGGCCTTCGGCAATGTTGGAAACCAGATCAGCGCGTGCTTCGGCACGGCTTTCTTCGAGGATCGCACGGCGTGAAACAACGATGTTGCCGCGGGCGCGGTCCATTTTCAGGATCTGGAATGGCTGTGGTGTGTTCATCAGCGGGCTGACGTCACGGATCGGACGGATGTCCACTTGAGAACCTGGCAGGAATGCAACAGCGCCGTTCAGGTCAACTGTAAATCCGCCTTTCACGCGGCCAAAGATGATACCGGTGACTTGCTCTTCTTTGTTGTGCGCTTTTTCAAGGTCAACCCAAGCTTCTTCGCGGCGGGCTTTTTCACGGCTCAACACGGCTTCACCATCACGGTTTTCCATGCGCTCAACGTAAACTTCAACCTTGTCGCCAGCTTTTAAGTCTTCGCGCTTGATTGTTGCGCCGAATTCTTTCAAAGGGATACGCCCTTCTGATTTCAGGCCGACGTCAACGATCACCAGATCGTTTTCAATCTTTAAAACGGTGCCTTCGACAACGTTACCGGTAAAACCGTCTTCTGCGGCATCACCCAGTGAGTCGTTTAACATCGCCTCAAAGCTTTCTTTTTCGCCTGTAATGTCCTTGATGGACACGTCTTCTACTCTTTGTAAATTTTGCATATTTCTATGTACTCTCTTTCATATTGGTCGCGCGCATCTGTGGCGCACGTATACCGGCCGTATCGCTAGGACGAATCCCGCAAGCCGGGCGAAACTTTCATTTCTATGGGGGTTATAGCGTTTTCACAGCCAATGATCAAGCGAATCAGCCGATTTATGCAGGCTTTTCCAACAGTTGGGCCCGAACCAACTGAACAGCTTCGGCCATGGCCTCAGAAATATTCAAATGCGACGTATCCAGAACAAAGGCATCATCCGCCGGTTTCAGCGGGGCGACCGCACGTTCGGCATCCCGTGTATCGCGCTGAATAATATCGGCCAGTACACGTTCATATTCGCTGTCGATCCCGCGTTGAACCAATTCGGCATGGCGGCGCTGGGCGCGGACCTCGGGGCTTGCGGTGACATAGATCTTCACATCGGCATCCGGACAGACCACGGTTCCGATATCACGACCGTCGAGCACCGCGCCAAAAACCTCATCCGGTTGCTGGTTGGCAAAGCTTTGCTGATAATTCAAAAGTGCTGTGCGTACAAAAGGCATGGCCGCGACCTTGGACGCGGCTGTTCCGGCATCATCACTGCGCAATTCAGGCCGTGACAGGGCGGACGGCCCCAAATCCACTAAAAAAACATCCAGGCTTTTCTGTACCGCATCCTCGTCTTCCGGGTCTTGGCCGTTTTCAACCAGTGTATATCCCAACCCACGGTAAAGCATGCCGGTATCCAGATGCGCCAGGCGGAAACGCTCGGCAATGTTACGGGCCAGGGTCCCCTTGCCACTGGCGGCCGGGCCGTCAATTGCAATTAGAAATTTGTGTTTCAATTGTTGCAAGAGGTCCGAATCAACCAGATCATTTGAACGAAATACCACGGGCGCGTCATCCTGTTTTTTTATACTTATATATATACCGGCATCAAAATACATCAGTTTGAACCCGATGACCAGATTTGATTCGCCACCCTTTTCAGCCTGTAAACAGGTGGTCAATATAATCCTTCCAAATTGTGAAATTGTTTGTAACCCACGAATAACGGGGGTTACAGAGCGTTTTTTGGGGTTTGTTACAGTCAGGAAACATTTTTTTTCAATACCGAAACATTAGCAACATATGAATGCTACATAGCGGGCGTAAGTTTAATAGGTAAGACGAACAACACAACAAAACACGACTTGGAGAAAACAATGTCATTGATACCTAAACAACTGCCTTATGTCGCTCACCCTTTTATCTCTTCAGTTTACCTGAAAGAAGATTACTCAAAAGGTTTCCGCCACGACAAAACACTAATCGTTGAAGTGAACCTGAACGAAGACAATGGCCGTGACGATTACCAGCGTTTGTTAACTGAACTGCCTGCCTTGACAGAACGTGCACAAAGCTACTTTGGCCGTTTCGAAAATGTCGACATCCGCATGCAGCAGACAAGACACTAAGAATTACTGAATACCCCGTAACTGAAAAATGAAAACAAAGATTAGAAAAGAAAAAGGAACCAAGAGAATGAAAATGCAATTTAAACATGGAATTATTGCCTTGGCTTCTGCTGCATTTATATTCTCTGCAGCAGACCTAAGCGCCGCCACAAACTCAATTGAAGAAATGGCGTATGTCGATTTGTCATCTACAACGTCAATGACACAACCAATGAAAACGACAGGTCACTATATTGTTGCTGACGCCAGTGCTTATACAGGTGCGACAACAATGACAGACGCCGATCCTGTGAGCGCGGTTGATTCCACTGATCTTGGTGCCGTAACAGACAGCACAATCTTTGTTGATATGAACCGTTCAGCCAATCACATTATTGGTGAGCCGATTTATAACGAAGCTAATACACGCGTTGGAACCGTCCATGATGTTATCGTTGACCGTGACGGTAAAATGATGAGTGTTGTTGTGGCCGATGGTGGTCCGATGAGCGCCGGCGACAAAAAAGCCGCCTTTGACGCTGATCTGATGCGCATTGATACAGCGACAAACCAGTATCGTATGATGATTACGGAACAAGATATTAATGATGCCAATTCATTTTCTTATGATCCGACCAAGGCCAGCCCATCTGTAGACACACTGCCACCAGAAGGCATCAGTGTTAAAAAGCTGACCAACACAAAGTTGATTGATCACAACAGTGAAGTTATGGCCAACATTGAGAACATTTCTTTTGATGCCAATAAAAATATTGATCAACTGATTGTTGCCTATAACCAGATTTTGGGTATGGGTGGTGAAGAGGCCGCACTGGACTTCTCAAAACTGAGATTGGTTGAAGACCGCAAAGGTATTCGCTTCCAGATGACAAGTAACCAGACTGCTGAATTTCAAGCGTTTAACACAGAGAAATAAAATCCGGAGACTTTTCCTCCAAATGATTTAAATGACCAAAGCATAAAAGAACAGGCGTCCCGCTTCCTCCCCCGGAGCGGGGCGCTTTTTTTTTATCCTACTATACAAAAAGCATGCGCAGGGTGTGGCAAAAGACTCATCAACTCCCAGTTATATAAAACACTTTTGCTTTGCCTGTGGGGGTATAGAAAATGAGATACTCCCCATACTGCCTTTGTTGCGCACTCTCTATATGATCCTTTATAATCCTTTCTTTAGCGCCAGGTCGCAAATACGCCCAGTTCGGGGGGGTTCCTTTAGTCAATACAGGCGAAAGATGCCTTAAGCCTGCAAGGATCCTGGGGCTTATAAAGACAGTGGCCCTTTTTAATGCGCGTTAAAGTAACCATGAAAAGAGGTTTAAAAGGGGGGCTTGCAGGTTTGAATGAAGCGGGGGTTCTTTTCAACCCCTTCAAGATGATCGGGCAGGAATGTGTGGCGTCATTATTGTCAGGGCCATAGAAGACCATTTACCAGGTAATAAAAAAACGGCCCCCTGGGGGGCCGTCAATCTATCACACTTTAAAATGATGGTCAGTTGAATGTCTCACTGTCATCATGTGCTTTGAAATCAACAGTATAAGCTGATTTCCATTCGTTGATATCGATGCTCATGTCATCGTTGCTGTCCAGCTTAAGAAAGCCTTCGCCAATGAATTCATGTGGGCTCAGCCCGTCTTTATCGGTATCAAACATCGCCAGACGTGTTTGTTTCATAAAACGGTCCACTTCGTAGGACGTTTCTTCGGAAACACCGTCACTGTTGATATCTACAACTGTGATGGTTTCACGCTCAACAGGGACCACGCTGGCGATAAGCGGCTGGTCAAATTCCTGATTGTCGATGATTTCATTGCCGTCAATATCGTAAAGGTAGAAAAGTTTTTCTCCAACTTCGTCGATAGAGATGGTTCCGCTGTTGTTCAGGTCAAAGTCTGTGACGTCAATGACCTTAACGCCCGGATCAATCATCTGGCGTTCGATTGTGGTTTGTTTAATGGTTTCGGCAGATGCGCCAAAAGCGGAGAGGCCAAGCCCCACCGCCACAGCGCACATCAGTGTTTTTTTCATGATGTGTCCTTTTTATAAGATCCAGCTAACGCTTAGTGTTGTGCGTCGTGTGCTGTATTCTCAATTGCGTTACCGGCTGCGGCTGTATCTTCGCCGATGCCTTCTACTGTGTTACATGCTGCCACTGGCAAAAATACAACCAAAGACAAGATTACAAACATTTTTTTCAACATAATAATTTCCTTTCACATTTTGGGTTTAGAGTTGAAACAACTTGTGCACCCATACATACATGAGTCTTTGTGATTCAGTTCCATAAAGAAAAACCGCCCCCTTATAAAAAGGAGGCGGTTGTTCCAAAAAGCAATCAAGAAGGACGAAAAGCCGGGGTAGTCAGCTTTGTCTTCTGCCCCTACATACCAATAAGAAAAAGTTTTGTTCCTCATAAACTTCAATTTTTTTAAAAATCTTTTTCATTATATATGTGAACCTGTTGCGGTCCTGAATGTATGTGGGGGCAGAAAGGATACCGCCCATGTTTACAAACGAAGCTGAACAACAACAAGTCCAACGTGAAGGAACGTTCGGTCATATGTTCAAACGTTTTACTTCGCTTGCCATACTGGTCGCGATTCTGGGCGGTGGCTACAGCCTTTTGACCAATGGCGACGATGCGGCGGCCGAAGTTGCCGAAATCGCCGAACCGGCAACAGCAGCCCTCAACCCTGTGGACGAGCCGCAGGATGTGGTTGATGGTGGCGCCAACATTGTTCAGGGATTGGCCCAAACCATGACGAATGTCATTCAACAGTCCCGAAACGGCCAAGGTTTTCAAATGGGATCAACGGCAGCCGTTACCACGACTGTTCAGGATGACGGATTGGAAAATTCTTTTTATGACCTGACTTATCAGAATATTGAAAACATGAATGGCCAGTCTTTTGGCCAGATTACCGATGTTTTGATTGATCCCCAGACGGGGGCCGGAATGTGGGTTGTTTTCCGCGGCCAAACGGCGACAACGGGCAATGAACTGGCCAATGTCCGTTATGCTGTGCCGACAGCGGCGATTGCTGCGGTAACGGCCAGTGGTGACCTTCAGATTTCCGATGCAAACATGGCGCAGTCTTTTGCATATACACCGGAAATTTATGATACGACATTAAGCTTAAAGAATTTGCGCGGCGCGCCGGTCATAGACGGGTTCAACAATCCAGTCGGCCGCATCACCAATCTGATTTACCGCAACAACCGTCTGGAAACCGTTTACATCAGCCTGGCCGAGGAGATGGCCCCGAACGGTGGACGGTTTGAATTCCCCGCGGCTGATGTCGGATTTCAACGTCAAAACGGCCAGTATCAAATGGTTTTAAACGAAAACCAGACCGCTCAATTGGCCGAAAAGCTCTACGCAAAGAATTAACATAAAGCCGAAAATGTTTGAATTTTCTTGATTGTTTATTGAAAATCCCGTAATCAGGTATTTACTTAATATCAACAACACGGGGTTTTTTTATGAGCGCGAACGCTGCTGCCCAACTGCACACGCCTGAATCACTGGATAAAGTGATTGCGAAATACGATCCGAAACCACTGCACACGATTCTGGAGCGTACCGCCGCCAAATTTCCCGACAATACGGCCATTCATTTTGATGGCAATGACTTTAACTATAAAACACTGGCCCATTTGGTGGACCGTGCCGCAGCCGGTCTTCAGGCGCTGGGCGTTTCCAAAAATACCAAAGTCGGCCTGTTCATGCCGAACACACCGTTCAGCATTATCGGCTATTTCGCCATATTAAAAGCAGGCGGGACGGTCGTGAATTACAATCCGCTGTATGCCGTGCCGGAACTGGCCTTTCAGGTTGATGACAGTGAAACCGATTTCATGATCACACTAAATGTTGATATGCTGAAAAGCAAAACAGACGCCTTAATGGACGACAGCCGTTTGAAGAAAGTCATTTTCTGCGGCGAAAACAGTGATGATCTGGATGATGAGAGCAAAATTCACTGGGATACACTGTTGAAAACTGATGCTGCGGTCAAAGAAATCGCCGTTAACCCGACTGAGGACATGGCTGTTTTGCAATATACCGGCGGCACCACCGGCACACCCAAGGCGGCTGTTTTGACGCACGCCAACCTGTATATCAATTCCGTTCAGTTTGAAAATGTGGTTGAAGGCCTTTTAAAAGAGGGCCAGGAACGCATCCTTGGCGTTTTGCCATTGTTCCATGTTTTTTCCATGACGGTTGTCATGAACTGCGCCATTCGCATGGGTATGGAAATCCTGTTGTTTTCCAAATTCGATCCGAAACAGCTGGCGCCGTACTTGCGCGACCGTACGCCGACCGTACTGCCGGCCGTACCTGCGATGTATGCTGCATTTGCAACACACAAAGATACCAAAGATATAGACCTGTCGGGCGTGACATTTGCCGTATCGGGTGGGGCGCCGATTGCACCGGATGTGAAATCCCTGTTTGAACGCCAAAGCGGCGCGAAAGTCGTCGAAGCCTACGGCCTGACCGAAACATCACCACTGGCAACGGCCAATCCGCCGCTGGGCGTGGTGAAAAGCGGTTCCGTTGGACTGCCGGCCACTGACACATTGATCGAAATCCTGAGCCTGGAAGACGGCAAAACCGTTCTGCCGCAAGGCGAACATGGCGAGGTCTGCATTTCAGGCCCGCAGGTTATGAAAGGTTACTTCAACAAACCGTCCGAAACGGACAATGTGCTGAAAGAAGGCCGCCTGCACACAGGTGATATCGGCTATCTGGACGAAGACGGCTACCTGTATTTGGTCGACCGCTTAAAAGACATGATCCTGGTCAGCGGATTTAACGTTTACCCAACCCAGATTGAGGCCGCAATCCACAACCACCCCGCGGTGGAAGAATGCATTGTTGCCGGTGTTCCTGATGACAAACGTGGCGAAGCCGTACATGCATGGGTCAAACTGCGCGAAGGCGAAACGCTGGATGAAAGCGCGCTGAAAAAATTCCTGCGGGATAAAATTTCCGCAACGGAAATGCCGCGTCGCATCACGTTCAAGGATGAGGCCCTGCCGAAAACAGCTGTGGGCAAATTGTCACGCAAACTGTTGTTAGAGCAAGAAGGCATTCAACGCTAACCCAAAAAAACTATCCAAAAAGCTAAGAGAAATACCGAAAAGAAGGAGTCGTTATGATCAAACGTTTTTTTAAGAAAGAGGCGCAAAAAACGCCCAAAATCTACCTGCGTTTTTCCGAAAACAATGACACGGAAAAACTGGCAAAATTCTATGCCGATCACAAACACAAGGATGTTTTCGACCGCAGCCAAACGTATCTGCAGGAACGCATTGACACAGGTGATGTCATCCTGATGGAAGACGAGGCCGGCGAAATCATCGGTGCATCTGTTATTTATCCGCTGAAGGGCAAGGATGAACACGGCCGCGATGTTGTGAAGTGTCAGGAACTGGGTTCTTTGCGTATTGTCAAAAACGGCTATATGGGCCTGTTTAACATTCTGATTTCAACCCAGGTGTTCCGCACCATGCTGGTTGAACCGCCCGAGGAATGCATTGTCGCGGAAATCCACAAAAACGTTTGGCCGCTGGCGAAAAACATCGGCGCGATCAAATGGGAACCGTCCAAGGAAGTGATTGAATCTTCAGACACAACGCTTGATCCTGAAGTTCTGGCCAATTATGTGCCCGATACATCCGAAGACGGCAAAAAAATCTGGATCCAAATTCCAAAAGAATCCCTGCCGACTGTGGCGCAGAAACTGTTGGAAGTTGTTGATCGTCCAGTTTTGAAACACAAAAAATTTGAAGAAAACGGCGAAAAAATCGAAATCAGCCTTGAACGCGTTAAATTCGTAGATAAATTTATGGATGAGATCAAAGCGATTGCCGCATCTGATTTGGGTGACCCCGAAAAGGCCAGACCCAAACAGGAAATGGCCGCTTTGCAACGCCGTTGGATGAAAGGCTTACGCTAATATGACGATTATTTCAGATGTTAAAGAACGCGCTGCAGAATATACACAGTGGCGCCGGAAACTTCACGCCATGCCTGAGCTTGCGTTTGAAGAAAAACAAACATCTGATTTTATCGCCTCTCGTCTGGAGACCTTTGGTATAGAGGTTCACCGCGGTTTGGCACAGACATCAGTCATTGGAATCCTGCACGGCAAATCAGGCCCGGGCGACAAGGAAAAATCCGTTGCCCTGCGCGCGGACATGGACGCCCTGCCGATGCAGGAGGAAAACACATTTGAACACATGTCCTGCGTAAATGGTAAAATGCACGGTTGCGGTCATGATGGACATTCGACCATGCTGTTGGCGGCGGCTGAATATCTGGCTGAACATACGGACCGTTTTGACGGTACGATTTATTTTATCTTTCAACCTGCTGAGGAAGATCAAGGCGGCGCAGACCACATGGTCCGTGCCGGTTTCTTTGACAAATATCCCTGCAAAGCTGTTTATGGCTTGCACAACTGGCCCAGTATGCCGATGGGCAAAATGGCCATTTGCAAGGGCCCGGTCACGGCAAACTGTGATGAATTTAACATCAAAATCAAGGGGCGCGGCGGTCATGCCGCATGGCCACATTTCAACATTGATGTGGTGACAGCCGGATCGGCCATTGTCAATGCCTTGCAAACATTGGTGAGCCGCCGTTTGGACCCCACCCGTGGGGCGGTTGTCAGTACCTGTATCTTTCAGGCGGGGACAGCCAAAAACGTCATGCCCGAAACCGCAAAACTGGGTGGCACCGTTCGCAGTTTCGGTGAGGATGACCGTAAGATGCTGCATGATGCATTGTATGAGGTTGTTGAGAACACGGCCAAGGCGTACGGCGTCAGCGTTGATATTGATTACGAATTCGGATACCCGTCTGTGGTGAATTCCGCGGATGAAACAGATCTTGCCGCCAAGGCGG
This sequence comes from uncultured Alphaproteobacteria bacterium, assembly GCA_964013525.1. Classification (GTDB taxonomy): domain Bacteria; phylum Pseudomonadota; class Alphaproteobacteria; order Micavibrionales; family CSBR16-224; genus CATLPD01. The sequence goes on from CAXGXG010000013.1 coordinate 11,988, forward strand.
CCAAGGCTGTTGTCGGTGCGGAAAATGTGGACGAGGAATTTATCCCCGTTATGGGGTCTGAGGATTTTGCATACTTTTTACAGCATTCCCCCGGTGCTTACATTGTTCTGGGTCAGGGCAGTGATACGCATAAATCCGGCCTGCACAGCCCGACATATGATTTCAATGATGACATTACGCCCATCGGTGCCAGCTGGTGGATTACTTTGGCGGAAATGTCGCTGCCAGTTTAATTTTCTCAATCCGGCTTAATTGTTTGATTGCGTATTCGCGTTTGGATGCCGCGCTGCGGCTGTCGTGGGTTTCGTGATATTGCAATACGACGGGTGCGCGCCGCATGGTGTATTTTGCGCCCTTGCCGCAATTGTGTTGCGCAATCCGGCGATCAACATCGGTTGTGATCCCAGTATAAAGGGTATCATCTGCACATTTCACGATATAGGTGTACCAAATTCCAGTCGTCATAACCTCTATAAGCTATCAGAACAGAGCGCCGGTTTTCAATGGATTGTTTTTTTTAAGGGCGGGTGGATATCACGGCGCGGGAATGGCTTCAGCGCGTTTTCCTTTGGGCTTTTCAGCTGTTTTTAATGCGGCACATTCGGGATTGCCGCCGGATTTTTTTAATTGGGCTTTGGCCTGCTCCAGTTTCTCTTCAGCTGCAAATTCTGCAAAAGCCGTCTTTAACTGAAACCGCATGCTGCCGTCTTTTAACTGTTGGTAACGCTCTACCCGTTGAGCGGCAAAATCGTATAAATCGCGCAGGCGCGACCCGTTATCTTCATACGGCAGATTGTGATAGATGGATGTCGGCTCATACATCTGCCAATCATCATCCAGATTTGTTTCAGCGCGCAAACGCCCCAAATTTCGGGTGATCCATTCGTCCGCATCCGGAATATCGAAAACGGGCCCGCCTTGCTTTTCACGTGTGTATTTTTCCGTGCACAGCATTGCAAAAATTTCTGGGTTGCCTTCGGCCGCGCGGGTAAAGATCATTTTTTCATTTAATGGAATATCACGTTTCAACGCCGCCTGCGTATGGGGCAGGGAATTGGTTTTGACGGCATATTGCAAATAATAGGGACTGTTCGCCATATACTGCATGATGTGCGGGATCACATCCGCCTTGGGCGGGCTATAGCGGCTGGAAACCTCGTAACATATTTTGCCCATCATATTCGCAGGAAAAACCTGGGCTTGGACCATAAAATCCAATGTCGCCCAGTCGTCTTGCCCTTTTAGACGGTTAAGCAACGCGGTATCTGAATAATCCGGGACTTTGGGATCGGCTTGCGAATATAGCAGTTTCAGGGCGGTTGTGCGTTCGATCGACTTGTCCGAATCCAGCAGCGTTCGCGCAGGGCTGAAATTCATCCGCGTTTCACGATGCAAATCGAATTGATCCTCAACCGGCATGTCCCGACGATATTCAAGGACTGTGGCCATTGTATAGAGGTCGAGAACATTACATGCACGATAAAATGCTTTAAACAGCGCGCCTGGAGTTTTGCGTTGCCCGGACCAGCGCATTTGGTCCTGCATGGTTTCTTCTGGAATGCCGGGCAGGGTCCAATCGACCGGACCCATAACCGTTTCGAATAAACAAACATGACCTGACATAAAATTCTCCTAGGCCGTTTAACATAAAGACAAAAAGTGGAAATGTCAAAGAATTTTCAAAGGCTAACGCCGGGTATGTTTAGCTTTTTGATACAAATGTTCT
>CAXGXG010000014.1:0-13507 GCA_964013525.1 uncultured Alphaproteobacteria bacterium
GACCTGAAAGTTCGGGTAAAACAACGCTGGCCCTGCAAGTTATTGCCGAGGCACAAAAAGCAGGCGGAACTTGCGCCGTTATTGATGCGGAACATGCACTTGACCCCTCTTACGCAACAAAATTGGGTTGTAACGTTGATGAGCTTTTAATTGCACAGCCCGACGCGGGCGAACAGGCCTTGGAAATTGCAGATACATTGGTCCGCTCCGGCGCGCTTGATGTTTTGGTTATCGATTCTGTTGCCGCACTGGTTCCAAAGGCAGAATTGGAAGGCGATATGGGCGACAGCCACATGGGTCTCCAAGCCCGTTTGATGAGCCAGGCTCTTCGGAAAATTACAGGCTCTATCTCTAAATCCAAAACGGTTGTGATCTTCATTAACCAGATCCGTATGAAAATTGGCGTTATGTTCGGCAGCCCTGAAACAACAACAGGTGGTAACGCGTTGAAGTTCTACTCTTCTGTCCGCTTGGACATCCGCCGCATCGGCGCTATCAAGGACAAGGATGAAATCGTCGGTAACCAGACACGGGTCAAAGTCGTTAAAAACAAAATGGCCCCTCCTTTCCGCAAGATTGAATTTGATATCATGTACGGCGAAGGCATTTCTAAACTGGGTGAAATTCTGGACCTCGGCGTTCAGGGTGGAATCGTCGAAAAGGCCGGAGCTTGGTATTCCTATAACGGCGAGAAAGTCGGTCAGGGTCGCGAAAATTCAAAAACATTCCTGCGCGAAAATCCAAAGATCGCGGCAGAAATTGAAAATAAGGTTCGCGAAAACGCCGGATTGGTTGCCAATGCCATGCTGATGGGCAAGGACGAAGCTGAAGCCGCAGCCGCTGCTGACGACAGCGCGGAAGACACAACAAAATCAGGCAAGAAAAAAGCCTCATAATTTAACTTCATACCCCCGATATGTGTCACAGCATATCACTCACATAGAAAAGACGGGCCGCTTCGACCCGTCTTTTTTATTGTCCGTATTTCAGGTATAGGTTTGAAAAAGCCGCCCGTAAAAACCTTTATACCAGTTTCAGCAAAAGCTTCCGTGGCTGGCAAGCCTTAGTTATATTCCGTCATAACGCGTGCTTTTTTACGGTTCCAGTCACGATCTTTCATTGTCTGGCGTTTATCATGCTGTTTTTTACCCTTTGCAATCCCTAGCTCCAGCTTAACCAAGCCGCGCTTGTTAAAGTATAATTGTAAAGGTACCAACGTGATTCCCTCCTTGGAAATCGCGCCGAATAAACGTTGGACCTCACGCTTATGCGCCAAAAGCTTGCGTGGGCGTTTGTGGTTATGCTGAAGGTGCGAGCCAGCATGCCCGTAATCCGGAATATAAAGGTTATAGAGCCAAAGCTCACCATCATTTTCCCCCGCATAGCACTCCTGCAGGCTGGCGCCCCTTGCAAGGCGAAGGGCTTTGACTTCGGTACCTTGCAAAACGATACCGCATTCCAGAGTGTCCTCGATAAAATAATCGAAACGTGCCTTTTTGTTGTTTGCGATTAAAAGGCGTTCATGTGACGGTTTCTTAGACATTTAAAGCTCCAGCTCTTCAAGCGCCCGATCAATACGGGCTTGTAAATCTTTACCAATATTAACAAGCGGGAGCCGTACGTCAAAATTTTTAAAAATACCGCGCCGGTAAAGCGCGTATTTGACCGGAGCCGGATTTGGGGCGCTAAACATTAAATCATGCAATGCCATTAAACTCTGTATCTTTTGATAATAAGCCTCACTCTCCTGATTCTGCCATGCGCAATGCAGGGCCGAACATATCTCAGGCACCGCATTGGCCGTCACGGAAATACATCCATCGCCCCCCTGCCCCAAATAGGCACCAACAGTTGCATCTTCGCCTGACAGAAGTGCAAAATCCGAGCCCAAGTCGCGTCGCATGGTTGCCGGCCTTGATAGGTCCGGTGATGCGTCTTTGATGCCGTGTACACGTGGCAGCTGCGCCAAACGGCAAACCGTATCGACGTTCAGGCTGGCCACAGTCCGCCCCGGCACATTGTAGAGGACAAGGGGAATGTCTGTATTGTCATGTATAAACTTAAAATGTCGATAGATCCCTTCCTGACAGGGCTTGTTATAATAAGGGACCACAGTTAAAATAGCATCAGCTCCTGCTTTTTGCGCCTCTTGCGCCAGATGTAATGCATGCCGTGTTGAATTTGACCCGGCGCCGGCGATAACCGGTACGCGTCCGGCCGAGACCTTGACACATTGGGCTATCAACGCCATATGTTCTTCATGAGACAAAACAGGAGTTTCGCCTGTTGTACCACAAGGAACCAGACCATGCGTGCCATTACTGATTTGCCAATTCACAAGTTCGCCAAAGGTGTCGAAGTCAATACTGTCATTGGCCGTAAAGGGTGTGGCAAGCGCAACATAAGAGCCTTTGAACATATGAAAATCCTGAAGTTTTTATTTCTGCTTTTATTCACTATAAGTGCAGGCACCATATTTACAAGCCAAGCTATGGCGCAAAATGATGAAGGTGGCACATTGATTCGTACGCTTAAGTCACCTGAAAAGATCCCACAAATCGCAAAACAGGATAAATTTCGCGATCCAAACGCCGTAAAAGTCCTGACCTGGCTATATTTAACCCAATATCCTGATTATGCTTCATTCAAAATGCTGAAGGACTTCCTGGCCGTCAGTACGGATTGGCCGCAGGAAACCATGCTGAAACGCAAGCTGGAAAACAAATTTCCAAGCTCCGCACGACCTTATGAGGTTAAAAACTGGTTTGATAGCCATCCGCCAGTCACGGCAACCGGGTTAAATTTGTATATGAACGCTTTGGATCAGTTGGGTTATCGATCTGAGGCCGCACGCACACTCCGCACATTTTGGTATGATGCAAACCTGTCAAACAATGATACGGCTTTGCTTGCGGAACGGTATAAAAGCTATTTTAACGAGCAGGATCACATCAATCGTGCCAACAATTTAATTTGGGATGGCAAAACAAGCTCTGCCAAAGCGTTGTTCCCGTTTATTTCTGAAAGCCGCCGCAAGGTTTTACAAGCCCGCATTATGTTGGCCAATGAAGAAAACGGCGTTGATCAAGCTATTGAAGCCATACCTGAGTCTCGCAGACTGGACCCCGGGCTAATCTATGAGCGTGTCCGCTGGCGTCGACGTGCAGGTTTAGACAGCGGCGCCTTAGAACTTTTGAACGACACGCGTGTAAACCAAAGTGATCACCCCGATAAATGGTGGATGGAACGTCATATTTTGCTTCGTCGCGCAATTGAACGTGGAGATTATAAAAAGGCATTAAATATTGTCCAGCAACACCGCCAGAACACGGATTTCCCATTTACACAGGCCGAATCCATCAAAGGGTGGTTGACGTTGATTAACGAGCCGTCAGGTGACAGAGCCTCAAAAATCTTTACGCGCCTTTATGATGCTGTTGAAACGCCGATGAGCAAGACCCGCGCTGCATATTGGGCGGGGCGTGCCTTTCAAAAAAGCGGTGAACTGGCGACAGCCGAAAAATGGTATGCCCGCGCGGCTGACGATCCGCTTTTCTATTACGGACAATTGGCAAATGATCGTTTAGGACGCTCACGCCTGAACATACGTTGGGTCGAGGCAGATGAGGCGCTCGCCAATAAATCGGCTCTTGTCTACCATCCGTTTGCCAGCGCGATCCGGGTTCTGACCAATGCAGGCCTGCCGGAATATAATGACGCGTTTTTTGTCAAACTTTTGGCAATGGCCAAAACAGAGGCTGATTTTCAATATGTTGCCTGGCTGGGTAAAGCCAGTCATCGTTTCGATTATGCAGTACGTGCGGCCAAGCTCATGTACAATGAACATGGCAAAATGCTGCGCATCGGCTATCCAAACCTGCCGCACCTCAATCCTGAGGACACATCCCAAAGTCATATATTGGGTCTGATACGGCAGGAAAGCATCTTTAACCCCCGCGCCGGTAGTCATGTTGGTGCCAAAGGGTTGATGCAATTAATGCCACCCACGGCCAAAGAACAAGCACAAAAGCTTGGCCTGCCCTATAGCCTGTCACGACTGCTGGATGATCCTGAATACAATACAACATTGGGAACAGCTTATATTGAGCGGATGTTACGGTATTATGACGGAAACTATGTTCTGGCAACCGCGGCTTACAATGCCGGCTTTGGACGCGTGAATGGCTGGATCAAAACCTTTGGAGATCCGCGAGACCCTAGAATCGATATTGTCGACTGGATCGAAAGCCTGCCTGTATACGAAACACGTAATTATGTGCAGCGCGTGCTTGAGGCCAGCCGCGTGTATGATGAAATGTTCAATGCAACACCCCCATCATATTTATCGCGCAACTATAGGTTGTAAGGCTTTGGATCTTGTGGTTTAATACGTAAGGGATAATCCTTCTTATTTTAAGGGTTTGAACAACTGCATAAATCACGGGGGAAAATTATGAAGCTGCTTGTGGCTGATGACCATACGTTGTTCTGCGATATTTTAAAAAGCTATTTTCAATCCCTCCGCCGGGATGCTGATGTTGACCTTGTTCATACTTTCGATGAAGCTTATGAAATGCTTGAATCCGATTCATCCTATGACCTGGTGATACTTGACCTGTGTATGCCGGGTATGAACGGCTTTGACGGTTTAAAAAAAGTACGTCGTAAATGGAATGATTTAAAATGCGCAATTATATCTGGCGTGGCCGAACAGTGGGAAGTCAGACAAGCATTGGAAAAAGGGGCTTGCGCATTCTTTCCGAAGTCAATGTCGGGTCGTTCCTTGATTCACGCGATCGATTTGGTCTTAACGGGCGAGAAATTTGCCCCTGCAGATTACGTGGCCCCGCCTGAACATCCACCACAATCAACTAACAATCCGCCAGGTATAGCTGGTGCGCCAGCCCACCATTACAAATTGACCCCCCGTGAAAGAGATGTCCTGAAATATTTGATCCGCGGGGCATCCAACAAAACCATTGCCGATGGTCTAAAACTTAAGGTGGTTACGATAAAATTGCACGTTCGCAGCATTTGCCGCAAACTCGGCGCGCACAACCGTACGCAGGCTGCTCTCTTTGCGCGGGAGCAAGGATTGGTCCGTGATAATTAACGCCTTTCGTGAGCTGCAACGTCTTCTACGCAGGCTATTCTTGCCGGCGCCAACCGTTTAGGAGAAGTAATGCCGCTATTGGAAATGCGGCCCACCAAGGGAGCAAGGGGCGGCTTTCAATCGTCTGGTTTTCCGATAAGCGAGAGGTTCGGAAGGGCAAATCGCCATTTGAGAAGCCGCGTGTAGCACTTTCTGATAAAACAACGTCTATATTTTTTACATTCTGAAGATCCAAGACCTGTCCATTGGTTTCAACTGCAATCTGTTCCGCAATATCTGCATTTACACCAAGGATCTGGACCTCATCTGCATTCAAATCTCCCAAAACGATTTCCGCCCGATCTTCTTGAAATGCCACTTCGTAATACCCCGGCAAAGGATCATTGTATTGAGCTTGATAAGACCGCCCCTCGCGACCAAGTTGGGCTGCTTTCAGGTCCAAGCTTTGGCGCGAAGAAAGCGTAAGGTTGAAGGCATTTGATTGCCCCATCAGCTGGTTTTCACTTTTCTCATCATAAGTGATGGCCAGATAATCCCCCTCATCAGACATGCGCAAGGGCTGATATTCCAACCCCGGTTCTTTCATCAGCCAGTGCGCCAATCGTTTCATCAACATTGTGTAGGGTCCGCCGTCGTCATGTCCACGGGCCCATAACCAGATTTGATCCGTCATAAACTGGGCCACGCGCCCTTCTGCAACTTGGCGCAAATACAAAAGGTCCTCTGCACGGTCGTTTTGCAATAGCGTTACCGTATCTTGCGAAACATCACCGCTGATCAGGTTTCTATACCATTGTCCACGATTTGCCGGTATCAAAAGGCTGGAGGTCACAGGGTGGACCTGCCCCAATTGGGTTTTTTCGACCAAATATTCGCCACTTTGCACAGCCTCCCTATCAGGTGGCAGCCGTGCTGGCATAATTTCTAACAGCGCGCTTTGAGAAAGGTTTTCCGAATTGGTTTCTTCACTGCCATGGACAAAAAGAAGACCGCCGCCCTCTTTTACAAAACGAACAATATTATCGTAATAATGCGGTGCCAGGATATTTCTACGCGTATAACGATCCATAATAATCAAATCAAAATCATCTATACGCTGTTCAAACAACTCTTCTGTTGGGAAAGGAATAAGCGCAAGCTCATTCGGAGGCGTCATATCAACCGAATCGAATGCACGCAAAATCGTAAAATGGATCAGATCAACAGAAGGGTCCGACTTGAGCAGGTTCCGCCATATTCTAAGCCCCTGATGGGGCTGTCCTGAAACCAGCAGAACACGCAACCTTTCACGCACGCCCATGGTTTCTATAACGGCAGTATTGTTTACCGGGCTGATTTCATCTTCCCGCACAGGAACACGTAACACAAAGCGGGATGGCCCTGCGCGTTCGACAGGAATATCAATAGTATGATCCTGATTGGTTTGCAAATCCATCGTTTGAAGTGTTTTTCCGTCAAGCTCTACAGACAAAGAAATAGAACGGTCTCCCACAGGGTCATCAATACGAATTTGCGCCGGCAATGTCTGGCCGATTTTGGCATAGCTTGGTGCCTTCAGGATTTTAAGGCGTCGGTCCGTGCGTTGATCATCCCCTCCGGCGAGAATGGTATGATAGGGCACATCATCTGAAAAAGGTTTCTGACTTGATACGATTTGCCCATCCGTAATCATGAGAACACCGCCCAACTGAGAGGGCGAAACAGATCCGACTTCATCCTGAATTGCACTTAAAAGGTCGCTGCCGCTGTCGGACAAATTAACTTGCTTTAGTTTGATCCCGGGCACATTTTCAAATGCCTCGCGCATTTGTTCTGCGGTATCCGTAATGTCATCATCATATTCGGCCAGCCGGGTGCTGTCGCTTTGATCAACGGCCATAATCACAACCGTATCACCGGGTGTACCGCGGGTTTTCTGATAAACGGGGTTTAGGATGACCAAAAGGATGGTAACCAGAAAAAGGCTTTTAAAAATGGGCACCCGACGGTTAAGCCATGCGCTCCACAGTACGTAACAGCCTAAAATAAATACAATTAACCCTATTCCCAATGTTCCCAGCAACGGCAGGAATAGAATGTCAGTCGTTTCAGTCATTGGTTTCTATCCGATCCAGAATATTATCAACGTGTATCTGATCCGCCTTGTAACTGCCTGTTAGGGCCAACATGGTCAGGTTGATACCAAAGCGCATAGCCTGCTCGGTCTGTGGCGGTAGGGTAAAAACTACACCTGCGTTTTCAGCGTTCGCCCATTCTGCTGCCCAGTCATTCCCCCCCACTATAACAGAAGGCACGCCATCGTAATCAATGTCAGCACTTTGTTCTGCCCAAAGCGGACCGCCTGTATATGCACCAGGGTATTCCTGGATCAGATAATAGGAGCGGTTAATAACATGGTCTTTGCCCACCGGTGACATGGCTGCAAAATCCAACGCCCCGGCAACTGTGCGCATTTTGTCCTGACCCGGGGTGATATCTCCAGAGGTGAAGCGCGCATCCCGAGTGTCAAATACCAATAAGCCACCATTATCTATGTAGTCCTGCAGGTTTTCACGTGCCAATCCGTCAATTGCAGTTTGTTCGCTTGTCATCGGCCAATACAAAAATGGATAGATGTTCAGATCATCACGAACGGGGTCTACCCCTTTTACATTTCCAAATTCTATTGTTGTGCGTTGCTTGGCCAGTCGCCCCAAATTTTCAAGGCCTTTACGGCTTATCGCATCCTGCCTTTCATTACCGGTTATAATATATGCAAAATCAACGGCATTTTCCTGAGCGGTTAAACTGTCCGACGAAATATCAGACTGGGCCAAAACAGCAGTCGGTAGGGTTAAATGAAATATGGTGAAAAACAAAAGCACAGGAAGTGCACGGCGAAGTTTTACGCCACGCAAGAGCAAAAAGGTAATGACCGCATCCAAAACAAAAAGACCTAAGGCAATAATTAGAAAGATAACACCAAATGTTGTATTTTCCCCCTCAGAAAACGCGCGGATATCTTCAAGGAAATAGTAATCCGTATCAAGATTATCGACAGCTTCAAAAACCTGGCCTGCGTTGCGGGTATAGTCCTCACCCGATGCTGCCACATAATGGCCCGCCGGCGCATCAATGCTAAGCGGCATAGATTTTAGCTGTCGCAGATCATAGGTCGTATTTCTTTGCGAAACAATATCTTGGCCAAAAGCATCAAAATATTGGGCAAGCTTGACATTTGCAGTCTCATTTAAGATTGCCCCAGCGGAGCCGCTTGTCGCGGCCAGAGCATTTAAAAAGGTGGGGAAGAATTTTGAAATTGTAAAATCAGACCAACTGTTATCAGCACTGGTATGTACCAGAACAATCTGTCCGTTGCCCTTCTCTTGCGCAGTAACGAGTGGCGTCTCATCCTCAAGCCGCACCCAGGTTTTCTCATCAATATCTAGGGTTGGGCGCGCAAGCACCTGTTGTGTGACGTTGATGTCCTGAGGCGCAGGATAGGAAGCATAGGGGCTCTGTGCGCTAAATGCGCCAACACGTGCTGGAGTCCCCCAGTTCATAGCTCCTTCAAACCGTCGTCCACTGCGATAGATTTCTACAGGCAGCAATCTGTCTTCGCCCTCAAAATTGAGCATATTGACCCCGGCAAAACGCAATAGTGTTCCGCCAGCCTCCGTCCATTCAGACAAGGCTTCACGCTCTTCGTCATTTGCAAGATAACTATCCGGCCAGACAATAAGACCACCTGCCATATTTTTGGACAGGTCTGCGGCACGTCCTACAGTCGGTTGGGTAAAAGCTTCTACGGCGCGGGCAATGTAAAAGCTGTCATTTAAGTAATCCTGCTTTTGATCCGGCATTTCACGCGCCAGTATGCCAATATTCATGTCTGCACGGTTTGAAAAATTCCACGTTTGAAGCAATGTCGGCGTGGCTGTGGCCCGCAACCGGTCCACTTGATCAACAACCTCCTTAGGCAATTCCCATTGCCCTTCTACAGCTAAGCGGCCATGTGAAAAAGAAACATTACGTTGCGCAACAATATCGCCATCTGCATTCAAGGCGAAAAGAGGAATATCAGCATCCTCATCACCATATCTTCGCGAAACAACGAAGTTCAAGCCATTGGGATCCCGCGACGCGTATGTCATGGAAACATTCATGTTCATTGCAGGGTCATGGTAATAAATCACGTCACCATAATCAGATAGACGATTGTAAAGGTTTGATATTTTTTCTGCATGGCCACCTGATCCCAGCCAGTGAATCTGCCAGATGTAATCTGTTTGGTATAGGTGTTCGCCCGCTGTGCGCACGGCCGCATCATAATCCGGGCCCCACCCCTGCGGGCTTAGGTTTTGAATGAAGCTCATCGCCTGTCGCGGTGTCACCATTTTTAAAGCGCCCAGTTCACCCGTATCGTATTCAGGCGCGGTCGTAATCACATTGACAGGAAGTTCATCAACATCCATATACAGTTTTAAAATGTTTTCAGCTGTCCGCAGGCGACGGTCCCAGAATGGTGCGGCATCAACACCATTATCAATCACAAGGGTAATCGGCTGCAACGTGCGTTCAGTGCCATCGGCTTGCAAGACAGGTTTTGCCAAGCCCAAAATCAGAAAAAAGAAAATGGCAATGCGCAGAATTTTTAACCACAGGGGAATATCCCGAGGTTTGGGTTGATCTTCGCGGTTTTTCTTCAACAATTGAATAGCGGGAAAGAATATGCGTTTGGGCTGCAGGGGCATCATGCGCAAAAGCAACCAGATTACCGGCAAAGACATGGTTAAAAAGATAGCCAAAGGGTTTGAAAAGAATAGGAAACTATCCATTGGCCCCTCCGTCATTTATCTTGTCAAAAAGCTTTTGCCAGTAGTCTACACGTTTTTTAATTTCACGCTCAAAACCACGTTCAACGGGTTCATAAAACGTCTCACGCGGCATACCTTCGGGAAAGTAATTTTGTCCGGAAAATCCGTGTTCTGTTCCGTGATCGTAATTGTAATCGCGACCATAGCCGATATCTTTCATCATATTCGTCGGTGCGTTCAGGATATGCATCGGCGGCATAAGCGAACCCGTTTCTTTGGCACGGCGCATCGCCGACTTATACGCTGAATAGGCTGCGTTTGATTTTGGTGCCGTCGCGCAATAAATAACAGCTTGAGCGATGGCAAGCTCACCTTCCGGACTGCCCAGTCGCTCATAAGTTTCCCACGCGCTGACACATTGGGGCAAGGCTTGCGGATCGGCAAGGCCTATATCCTCCACAGCCATCCGCACAACGCGTCTGGCAATATATCGAGGGTCTTCACCACCACTTAACATCCGGGCCAGCCAGTAAAGGGCAGCGTTGGCGTCTGAACCTCTGACTGATTTATGCAGGGCGCTGATCAGATTATAATGCGCTTCTTGCTTTTTATCGTAGAGGGGGGCGCGTTTCTGAACAATTTTTGACAGGCCGGTAACATCCAGCTCTCCATCAGGGGCTGCGGTATAAATCTGTTCAATCATATTGAAAAGGTAACGGCCGTCCCCATCTGCCATTGCTTTAAGGGCCTGACGTGCGTTTGAATCCAGTGGCAGCATCTGTCCGCGCTCCGCTTCTGCGCGCTCTACCAAATTCGAAAGAGCCCCATCATCCAAACGGTTTAAAACAGCGACCTGACAGCGTGATAACAAAGCGGCATTCAGTTCAAACGACGGGTTTTCCGTTGTTGCCCCGACCAAAACCACGGTTCCATCCTCGACATAGGGCAGAAAGGCGTCTTGCTGTGACTTGTTAAAACGGTGAATTTCATCAATAAAAAGAAGCGTCCCCTGCCCCATTTCGCGTCTGTTCTGTGCTTCTTTAAACACCTTGCGCAGGTCTGCAACCCCTGAAAAGATAGCTGACAACGGCTCAAAATACAGGTCGGTATGGTCGGCGAGCAAACGGGCAATTGTGGTCTTACCGCATCCCGGTGGCCCCCATAAGATCATCGATGACAATTGATTGGATTGGATCATGCGTCCGATCAAACCATCGTCTTTTAACAAATGATCCTGGCCGGCAACCTCTGATATAGTCTGGGGACGTAAACGGTCCGCCAACGGTCGCCCACGAGGGTCATTCTTTGTTGCATTTTGGAATAGGTTACTCAAAACATGCTGCCTTATCTGGTGACGACGGATAGCATACGCCCGCCACGGTTAATTTCCAAACGCCATGCGCGTGCGCCCTCTTCCAAAACGGTTTCCAGTTGCTCTATGCTATTAATTTTATCACCGTTAATCCGTGCAATGATATCACCCGTATGAAACGCCAGCTGTGAACGTTCTGCAGGTTCGGAAATCATGACCCCTCTGGCCGTTGCCGGCAAATCAAACTCTTCAATAACGGCAGGATTAATATTAATCACGCGATTGCCATTCAGCGGATGGCTGCCACGCAGAATGGTTTCATTGCGCGGCGGATCCTCAATTGGCAACTCGGCTATGAAGCGCACCTTGCGAACGCGGCCATCACGAAAGACATCCAGAACGACCTCATCACCAATCTCTACCATGGCGAGGTAGAATTTCATCGCAGCCGGATCATTTACAGGCTTGTCATTAAGGTGTGTGATAATATCACCGGTTTTCACCCCCGCTTCTGCGGCTTGGCTCTTGGGGTGGACCTGTGTGATCATCGCACCATAGATGCGGTTTAGCCCTACACTACGCGCGATATCAGATGTGACAGGCTGGCCCGTCATACCCAGCCACGGCTGCACCAATTTATCCTCACCCCGCTTTACACTGTTCAGGACGGTTTTAACCAGTTCCACAGGAATGGCGAAACCTATGCCCAGCGATCCGCCATCACGCGAATAAATTGCAGAATTGATCCCGACCAGATCACCGTTCATTCCAACAAGGGCACCGCCTGAGTTACCAGGATTAATCGCGGCATCCGTTTGAATGAAAAAGCTGTAATCGCTAACGCCGACTGTTGTACGTGCCAGTGCAGAGACAATCCCGCTGGTGACGGTTTGGCCGACACCAAATGGGTTTCCGATCGCAAGGACCAGGTCGCCAACTTCCAAGTTTGTCGTCTCCGGAACCTCCAAAGCGGGCAGATTTTCGGGTGTGTCCTGAATCTTTAATACGGCCAGATCAATACGAGGATCTGAAAAGATCGCCTCGGCACTTAATTCGCGTCCATCGCGCAGGACAACATTGATCTCATCAGCCGAATCGATGACATGGGCATTTGTAATGACCAGACCAGCACCATCCACAATCACGCCTGAGCCGAGCGAGGTCGCCATGCGCTCTCGCGTGCCCAAGTTACCAAAACCGCGTCCGAAAAAACGCTGAAAGAACGGGTCATTAAACAGCGGGGCAAACCCGACCTGCTGTTGTACGCGCCGTTTTGTGTAGATATTCACGACTGATGGTGAAACCTTTTTCACCAGCGGTGCAAAGCTGAGCTTAATTTCCACATCATTCTCGGGCACCTGGATATCCTGCGCCATAGCCGGCCATGCCAGCCCTAACATTAAAACGCATAGACATGCGCGCAAAAAGTTTTGAATGCAGTTCATGATGAATATGTCATACTGTAATTGTTGCTGTAGGTTACTAAAATACACCAGTTACAAGAGAGGTAAAGGCATGTCTGAAATTTTATACCCCCCAATTACACCGTACGAAGATGGGCACCTGGATGTTGGTGACGGACATAGCCTGTATTGGGAGGTCAGTGGCAACCCTGACGGCGTCCCCATTGTTTTTCTGCATGGTGGCCCGGGCAGTGGCTCCAGCCCTTGGCAGCGACAGCTTTTCAACCCGGATAAGTATAAAATTATCCTGTTTGATCAGCGCGGAGCAGGAAAATCCACTCCACACGCTGGCCTGGATCACAATACGACCCCACATTTGATAAATGATATCGAATGCTTGAGAAAACATCTCAGTCTAACTGACTGGCACGTGTCAGGTGGATCTTGGGGTGCAACATTGGGACTGGCCTATGCGCACGCCCACCCTGATCGTGTGCGCAGTTTGGTTTTGTACGGCATTTTTCTTTGCCGCCCGCAGGAGCTTGAGGATCATTTCGGTCATGGCGCTGCTAGCCGCATCTATGCAGATGCTTATGAGCGTTTTCTATCCGTTTTACCATCGGATAAAAGAGCCGACCCTATAAAGGCGTATGCCGAAGTTTTCAACTCTTCAGACACCGCACATGTTCATCAAGCGGTGCAAGAATGGACACGCTGGGAAAAACAAGTTTCCGCCCTTGTGGTTACCGATGAAAAACTGGCAGAGGAGATCCAAGACCCTGATTTTGTATTGGCGCATTCACGGCTTGAAAATCATTATTTTATAAATGGCGGTTTTATAGATGGGGATCAAATTATTTCCGAGCTGGAAGACCGTATCGGC
>CAXGXG010000015.1:0-13427 GCA_964013525.1 uncultured Alphaproteobacteria bacterium
CCTTTGGTCCTTTATCATGGTACCATTCATCATTTTGAACCGCAAGATTTTCGCCCGATGTCACATTTTGGCAGTGCGCGGGCGGCCACCGACATTACCTGGCAATTCAATGGAAAGCTTTACAAAAACCGTCGCGATGTTGAGCTGCCGCGCGGGCATATCATGCCTGTTTTTGTCAGAATTGCGAAGCCGCTTGATATGATAGACACAGGCGCGCACAAACCGCACAACATATGTATCGGTTTGAAAAAATGTGCTGACGAAAATGGCTGGACAGCCGGTGAAACCGATACATTAAAAACATATGGGGACATTATCTCTTTTCTAAAAGAGAGGGGGTTTGACGGTATCCGATATTTGAATACAGCCGAAGATATTGACAGCTATTCCTACATTATTTTTGATAAAGAACAGGTGCGACCGGCCATGCCGTTAATCGGGCGCGGGCTGGAATGTTCATCCTACCTTGCACGGGAAATTACCCGGCCGCACGTTACCCGGCCAGTCCTTCGATAAAATTTTGGAATTCCGTCATATCGGCGAAAACCTGCTGGGCGCCCGCATCCAGAAGCTTCTTTTCATGCGTGGCATGGTCCAGATGGGATGATCCCGAAAAGCCGACTGTATACATGCCTGCGGCCACAGCCGCCTGTACACCACGTGGGCTGTCTTCTATGGCAACACAGTTTTCCGGTGGTACACCCAGCTGATTTGCTGCAAAGAGGTAAAGGTCAGGTGCGGGCTTGCCATTTTCTACGTTTTCGGCCGCATAAATATGATCGCCGAAATGGTGATCCAGACCGACTTGAGTGACCTTTTTTCGCAACCAGCTGTTTTGCGTTGTGTTAGATGCCACTGCTTTTTTCAATGTTAAAATGCCGAGCATTTCGCTGGCGCCTTGAATCGCGGTGAGTTCTTTTTCCAAAACCTCCGTCCGTTCGCGGGACAGATCATCGGCAACGCTTTCGCTGACAGGTTGTCCGTGAACCTCCATATGGCGGTCCTGAATGACCTTGATATTCTGGGCGTATGTCGATCCGGTGAAATGTTCGTGATATTCATCCTTTGTAAAAGGGATGCCTAGCTTTTCCAAAAAGGCCAGGTCTACACGTTCCAGCAACGCTTCGCTGTCGATCAGAACGCCGTCGCAATCAAATACAATTGCGTCTATTTTCTTGGGTTTTTCCATGATTCAGGTTATAACAACGTAATTTTTAAAAGTCTATGGAGATTTAAATGGCGTCTTACGAATATGTCTATGTGATGAAAGATTTGTCGAAAACCTATGCGGGCGGCAAAAAGGTCCTGAGCGATATTTACCTCAGCTTTTTTCCGGGTGCCAAAATCGGCGTTTTGGGGCCGAACGGTTCCGGTAAATCCACGTTGTTAAAAATCATGGCGGGTATTGAAACGGATTTTAACGGTGAGGCCTGGGCTGCCAAGGGTGCCAGTGTCGGCTACCTGCCGCAGGAACCTCATCTGAACCCGGATAAAACGGTAAAAGAAAACGTGATGGAAGGCTTGGGCGAAGTTGTTGATTTGCTGCAAGAATATAATGATATTTCCGCACAGTTTGCTGAACCCGATGCCGATTTTGATACGTTGCTGGAACGCCAGGGTGAGCTTCAGGAAAAGATTGAAGCCCAGGACGGTTGGAACATTGAAACGACATTGAACATGGCAATGGAAGCCCTGCGCTGCCCGCCTGCGGATTCCAAAGTCACGCATCTGTCAGGTGGTGAAAAGCGCCGCGTTGCCTTGTGCAAACTGCTGTTGGAAAAACCGGATCTGTTACTGTTGGACGAACCGACCAACCACTTGGATGCTGAAACGGTCGCGTGGCTGCAACGTCACCTGTTGGAATATCCAGGTACTGTTGTCATGGTCACGCACGATCGCTACTTCCTTGATAACGTGACGGGCTGGATCTTGGAGTTGGACCGCGGGACAGGCATCCCGTATGAGGGGAATTATACAGCCTACCTTGAAAACAAACAAAAACGCCTCAAGCAAGAAGCGCGCGAGCAAGACGCACGTGAAAAGACATTGGCACGCGAATTGGAATGGGTGCGTCAATCTCCAAAGGCGCGTCAGGCGAAATCCAAGGCGCGTATCAGCTCGTACGAGGAGTTGCTGGCGGAAAGTCAAAAGCACGAAAAAACCAAAAATACACAGATTGTTATTCCTGTGCCGCCACGTCTAGGTAGCCGTGTGGTTGAGGCAGAAAACCTGTCCAAAGGTTTCGAAGACCGGGGCTTGTTGATTGATGATTTGAATTTCCGCCTGCCGCCGGGTGGTATTGTGGGTGTGATCGGTCCAAACGGTGCGGGTAAAACCACCTTGTTCAAGATGATCACGGGCAAGGAACAGCCCGACCAGGGCGAGTTGTATGTCGGTGATACAGTCGAGCTGGGCTATGTTGACCAGAGCCGCGATTCACTTGATGACAGCAAAAACGTTTGGGAGGAAATTTCCGAAGGGGATGACATTATCCAAATGGGTAAACGCGAAATTCAGTCGCGTGCCTATGTCTCAAGCTTTGGTTTCCGCGGGCCTGACCAGCAAAAGAAAATCGGCATGTTGTCCGGGGGGGAGCGTAACCGTGTTCACCTGGCCAAAATGTTGAAAAAAGAACATAACCTCTTGCTGCTGGATGAGCCGACAAATGATTTGGATACGGAAACGTTGGCCGCATTGGAAGAGGCATTGGAAAGTTTTGCCGGTTGTGCGGTTGTTATTTCGCACGATCGCTGGTTCCTGGACCGTTTGGCAACGCACATTCTGGCCTTTGAAGGGGACAGCCAAGTTGTCTGGTTTGAAGGGAACTACGAAGATTATGAAGCAGACCGTAAGCGCCGCTTGGGTGCGGAGGCCGATCAGCCGACGCGCATAAAATACAAACCGCTTCGAAAAGCATCGTAACAAAATCTGAACAAAGCCCGGGAAACCGGGCTTTGTTTTCAAAGGGCGGGTTTTAAATTGGCATTTCCACAAGCCTCTGTATAATAATAAAAAATCAAATTAACGGACGAACATGGCGACACTTAAAACAAAACAACAACCGATGCGCGCAGGTCTGCGCAGCACAAAACATTTTCAAGATGCGGACAAGGCGCTGGATTGGATCCGCAGTATTTTTGATGCGAATACAACGTATCTTCAAGAATGTTTCAGCACATTCTCAAGCGAGGAGAAAAGCTATTCTCCGGTCAGTGCGTGTTATCCTTATGTGCAGGTTGTAATCAAGGATTCGCCATCCGTTGACAGCCGCCGTGCCTATGGATTTTTATCAAAACCAGGCGTTTACCGTGTCACGGTTACCCGCCCGGACATTTATGATTATTACTATCGTGAACAATTCAACCTGATCCTGAAAAACCATGATACGAAAATTGAAATCGGGGTCAGTGATACACCGATCCCGCTTCACTTTGCCTTGGGCGAAGATTTCCACCTTGAGGCTGATTTGTCACCGGACCAGATCAAAGATCTGCCGCGCGTTTTCGACCTGCCGGATTTGACGGATATGGATGATTCTGTTCCCAATGGGGATTTTGAAGTCATGCCGGGTGGCGTGCGCCCGTTGGCCTTGTTCAACGCACCGCGTGTGGATTTGAGCCTTCAACGTTTGAAACACTACACAGCAACCACGGCGGATCATTTTCAGAATTTTGTTTTATATACGAACTATCAATTCTACGTTGACGAATTCATTCGTATGGGGCGCGAATTTATGGAGAACCCGGACAGTGAGTATTCCGAATTTGTTGAGCCCGGCAATCATATT
Organism: uncultured Alphaproteobacteria bacterium; assembly: GCA_964013525.1. GTDB lineage: Bacteria > Pseudomonadota > Alphaproteobacteria > Micavibrionales > CSBR16-224 > CATLPD01. The sequence goes on from CAXGXG010000015.1 coordinate 3,788, forward strand.
TTCCATCGCAAGGAAAAGGGCAAAGAACATGTCATTTCCGGTGAGGCTGCGCGCCGATTGCCGCAAATGCCCGCCTACCATTTGAAACGCCCTGACGGATCGGGAATTACATTGATTAATATCGGTGTTGGACCATCAAACGCAAAAACCATAACCGATCATGTCGCCGTATTGCGCCCGCACGCCTGGATTATGGTGGGGCATTGCGCGGGGCTTCGTAACAGTCAAAATCTAGGCGACTATGTTTTGGCGCACGCCTATGTCCGTGAAGATACGGTTCTGGACCACGATTTGCCGATTTGGGTGCCGTTGCCGGCCTTGGCAGAAATCCAAGTAGCCCTGCAAGAGGCTGTGTCCAATGTGACCGGCCTTGATGACTATGAGTTTAAACAAGTGATGCGTACAGGAACCGTTGCCACAATTAATGACCGCAACTGGGAATTGAAAGACCAACGCATTCCGGTACGCAAGCTCAGCCAATGCCGCGCGGTTGCATTGGACATGGAATCGGCAACGATTGCGGCCAATGGTTTTCGTTTCCGCGTGCCCTACGGCACACTGTTGTGTGTTTCGGATAAACCGCTTCACGGTCAATTAAAGCTGCCGGGTATGGCAGATAAATTTTATCGTGAACGTGTGGACCAGCATTTGAAAATCGGGATGATGGCCATGGAAAAATTGCGTGACATGGGCGCCGCCCGTCTGCACAGCCGCAAATTGCGCAGCTTTACAGAGGTTGCATTTCAATAACATGCCGGTAAGAAGGGCGCCGAACGGCGAGGGCGTCGTTTATGCGTCCTCGGTCAATTCCGGTTTGGCCAGCAACATCTGGCTTTCGGTTTCAATCGCAGTTTCCAAACGCTCCATAAAGGCTTTTTGATCAAGCCCCGGTTGGATCGGAGGCAGAAATTTCAACGCGACACAGCCTGAACGTTTCCAGAATTTGTTTTTACCCCAATAGAGGCCACTGTTTAGGGCCACAGGAACGACAGGACGATTGACTTTTTCATAGATGCGCGCAATGCCGATTTTGTATTTTCGCTGTTCGCCAACGGCGGTGCGTGTGCCCTGTGGAAAGATCAAAAGCGGACGGTGCTCCTCATTCAAAATACGCTCTGCACCCTTTAAAATGGATTTCATAGCGACCTTGGCCGATCCGCGGTCAATTGGAATCATACCCATAGCCGGGGGATACATGCCCCATAGCGGAATCCACGTGAGTTCACGTTTGAGGACGATTGCCACGTCTTCGAACAGATAGGGTAATTTCAATGTTTCATATGCGGATTGGTGCTTGGCGGCCAGGATAAACGGCTCGTCCGGCAAATTTTCCAGCCCGACCAATTCGTAATCCAAGCCCAGAACGTATTTTTCCAAATACATGACACTGCGGAAATAGACGTTTCGTATAATTTTGATTGTCCATTTTTGCGGTAGCAAAATTGTCCAGATTAGAATCAGGCTTAGGAATAAAGATCCAAAAAAGAAAAGCAGATTGAAAAGCAGGTTGCGAATGATCAGCATACCGGGTCCGTCCTAAAGTTTTGCGAAAGTCCGCATGAGTGTAATGCGTGCTGTTAAAAATGCAATGATCATACACGCCAAAAGCGGGACAAACAGCCAGGTTAGAACCTGCGTCCACCCAAAACCTGGAATGGTGCCTGTCATATCAAGTTTGAAATTCACACCTATAAAAACAATCAGGGCCAATGCCAGGCCGATTAAGCAACCCGTCATTGTGCGGGACAGGGCGAAATGCAAAAACTGGCGGCTGATATAATCATCGTCTGCCCCAACTGTGTTCAGGGTGACAATCTCTTCGTGATGGACGTTCACGCGCGAAATCAATGTCCAAATCAGGGTCAGGACGGTCATAGCGGCCATAAGAATAAGGAGCAAAAGCGCGCCGCCGCGCAAAACCTTGCCGTAATCGAGTATGTCTGAAGCCCAACGTTCATGCCTGTGGATGCGAACCTCAGGCTCTACTTCGCGGATCAGGCCGGATAGGACTTTAAAATCTTGATCGCTCATATCTTCGTTAAAGCTGACGGTCAAAAGAAGAGGGAGGGGCAGGTTGCTCAGGTCTACGGTTTCGTCATCCGCACTTGTGCCGATTGCACTTTGGACCAGGGCTGTCGTTTCCTCGGGCGGAATAATTTCAACACTATCGATAACATTTAAGGGGGCAAGACGCTCGGCCAGGGTCAGGCCAATGTTTTCATTGTCAGGCCCGTAGGGGATTTCAAGCGTGGCCTGATTAACGGCATAGCTTTGCCAATCAGTAACCATTTTATCAGCGGCCATTGCTGAAAACATGGCAAGGGTGGCCACAAAAACGAAACACGCCATAATCCATACCATGAAACGGTTGCTACCGTCGTGTTCCAGTGACAAATCATATTTATATTCGGGAAAGTTGTTCATCCCGGCCCCGCAAGCGAGGACAGACTTTCTTTGACCTGGCTCATATCATCCGTACGGCGAATGCGCCCGTCGTTCAGCCTTAGAACAGGATGGTCATAGGCCTGTATGATCGATTGATCATGTGTTGCGATGACAATCGTTGTTCCCAGACGGTTGAGCTCTTCGAAAAGCCTTAACAGCTTTTCACTGATTTTCTTGTCCACGTTGCCCGTCGGCTCATCCGCCAATAGCAGTTTTGGACGGTTGATAATGGCGCGCGCAATGGCAACCCGTTGTTTTTCACCACCGGACAATGTTTTGGGAAGTGACTGCAAGGCATGGCCCAGTCCGACCCATTCCAACAGTTCTTTGACCGTTTTTTCGATTTTTGGCTCAATCATGCCCGTTGCCCGCAGGGGCAGGGCGACATTGTCAAATGCAGACAGATGGTCCAGCAATCGGAAATCCTGAAAAACCACGCCGATCTGGCGGCGCAATTGCGTCATCTGGCTGCGGTTTAGGGTCATGACATCGCGGCCCAGTATTTTTAACTGGCCACGTGTAGGTTTTTTCCCCAGATACAACAATTTCATCAGGGAGGTTTTACCCGCACCACTGGGGCCTGTCAGAAAGTGAAAAGAACCCGTCTGCAGCTCAAAATTGAGGTCGTGCAGGACCTCGGGCCCTGTGGAATAACGCAAGCCGACATTTTCAAAAGAAATGAGTGCCATATTGACCGTATGCCCCAAATGGTTAAGACTATGAATTCAAAAACTATCTGTTAAAATATAACGGTCACGCGGGCCGAAAGAAAGCAAAAACCGAGAATTCATGACTGTCCTGAAATGCGAAAAATGCGAAAGTAAGTTTAAAGTGCCCGCACTCGCGCTTGCCGGGGGGCGCAAGGTCCGCTGTACCCAATGTCGTCACGTCTGGTTTCAGCCCGACCCGGCAACAGCCCAAGGGCCTGAAAACGAACGCAGTGCCGGATCGGATGATAAGGCCCGTTTTGCCGATGCGTTGGCAGCAGCCGATGCATCTGCGCAAACAAATGCCACGAAAGCGTCTGAAAAGGCGACCATGAATGCAAAATCGGCCAATGCATCTGATTTTGCTCTTGGCGGAGACTTGGAAATATCAGAAAACGATAAAGGCACGACTTCCAAGCGATGGGGCCTAAAGGTGGTTGCAATCCTTGTCATTTTGGCAGGGGTATTAATGGGGTTGATTTGGGCTGGGCTTGCCCACTTTCAAACAGGGCAGACAGATGTGTCTGATGATATTCCCGTTTCCAGCGCAACATCTGAAACCTTTGTTCTGGCCAACGGCAGCAGCCGGGTTGAGACACGGTTGGGGCGCGACATGCTGATTGTTGAAGCTGACTTGGTCAATACAACAATGCAGGATGCCCGCGTTCCTTCAATACGTGTGGTGCTACAAGACACAGATGGGCGCGCCCTTCAGACCTGGACGCCTGAACCGGAAAGCCTGAACGTTCCCCCTGCCGGGCGCGAACGATTAAAGTGGGGCTTTACGGATGTCGATCAGGCGGGCGTAAACATAGCCCTTTATTTTTCGGGCAACTGAACGTAGTTTTAAAAGATAGAGATTTTTTAAGGATATAAAAAGATATGGATACGGGTGTAAAACACATTCTGGTTACTGACGATGAAGACAGTGTGCGCGATTTTGTTGAGCGCGCGCTTAATTATGCTGGTTATGCCGTCACCACAGCTGTAAACGGTCAGGATGCGCTTGAAAAACTGCAAGAGCAAAAATTCGATTTGCTTTTAACCGATATTGTGATGCCTGAACTGGACGGGATTGCCCTTTGCCTCAAAGCGTCCAAGGACTATCCCCACATGAAGATTCTGATGATGAGCGGATATGCCAATCAACGCCAGCGTGCCCATAACCTGGATGTTTTGGCGCATGAGGTGATCAGCAAGCCATTCACGCTGGATGAAATTACCCGTAAAATTGAAACGACATTGAATGAGGCGGCATAATACAGACATTCTAAAGAATTCTGGCACAGCCCACACTTGACATAACCACCTGTTTTGGGGTAGTTATGGCTATGACATCAGAAAAACTGAATACCAAATCCCTCGCCTACATCAAGGACGAAGCGTTTCGCGATTATATTCGTGAGAAGATTGAAAAAGATACGTTTCCGGATACGACAAAGGCTGCTTTGCGGTTTGCATTCAGCCGCGCTGTAGAAAACGATGGTGATGATTCGATGTTAACACCTTGCGGCTATATCAGCCGCGCCATGACGGTCAGCCGGTATGGAGAGGTCCTGGAGGTTATTGAAGCGGATGCCTATGCGCCTGAGTTAAGGGGCGATATTCTGGATCTCATTACCGAGAAAAGCTTTGGCGGCTCCTTTAATAAGATGGCTGCCCACCTGTTCTCAAGTGGATTGGATGCAAAAGGGCTAAAGACACAAACTTTGTATAATCTTTATAAATCCTATCCCGTGCTTCACAATCACTATGAATTGCCCGAAGTCTTTAAAGCGCACGCAGATCAATTCATAGAGATTGCAATTGAGAAAGGTGACCATCTGGTTGCCAAGCGCCTGCTGGATGAATATGCGGATGATTACGCAGGGGATGACGGCCTGTTGATTAAGGCTTTCCAATCAGAGAAAGACGATTTGATCAAAATTTTTCTTCAGAACCCTCTTTATAAGGATGCGCAGGATATCCGCGCGCAGTGGTTCACAGACCTGACGAGGGCAAAAAATTCACGCCTCTATCCCACAGCACTAGAAAATCTGGATCCTGCCTATCTGGGGTCTGACTATTTTGATCTGATCAAATCAGCAGATGGATCGGCCCAATTTATCTGGGACGGATTTGATGAGCTGTTGAAACGTGGTATGGCAATGCCTGATAAGCCGGGCGCACCCAAGGCCATTTTCTTTCAGGCGCTTAGACATAGCACCAAATTCTGGGAAAACGGTTTTGAGGCTTTTTTAAAAAGTGGTCAGGTCGACCCATACGTTATGGCCCGCGCCGCGTGTGAAAAGGGTGTTGATGGTGCTGTTTCACTGATCTATGAAACGTGCGGATTGACAGTTGAAAAAGTAGACTGGAACGCGCCTGAAAATTCTGATGATCCCAACATGGCGGCTTTTAAAAGCCTTTATATGAAAGACCGGGAACAAGCTTTGGCATCTCGCAACCGCAAGATGACGGATATAGACAATGACGGCTATGATGATCTTGAAAAAACCGCTTGGCTGCGTGAAGACAAGCACGGGGAAAACCGCCTGCATAAGTTGGCCGGCGCGGACAAATTGATGGAGTTTCTGTCCGGCTGGGAGCAGCAGGCGGGCGTGCGTTTTACCGCGCAGGATTTTTTAGCGCCTGATGGCGATGGGATTACTGTTCTGGACAGATTCTCTGCTTTGGGTCGGCTGGATAGTTTTTTAAAGTCTGCATATTGGCGTGGGCGTCCAAGCGCGCTTAAAGCCTTTGGCGAGGCGTTGCCAGCCCATCGTAAAGACCGATTTAACAAGATTTTGGAGCATCGAATCCAGCATGCCCGTGTCGGGGCAGCCCGCCGCGGTGGCTTCACATTGCGCAAACGATAGTTCATTCTCTCCACCTCCTTTTTACAAGAACTGGCATGATCCCTGCATATGTATAGGGTGAACACGATAACCGGGGGGTTAAGAAGGGAGAGAATTCATACCATGACAGCTGCGTTTCACAACCTTGGATCTGAATTAATCAATAAATATCAACGCCTTGCAGGCCAAGACGTCTTTAAGGCGATTGAAAATGCCAGCCGCGATACAGGTGTTGAATTTTCCTATTTGTTAGAGCAGGCACAGGCAGAGAGTAATTTTGACGCCGATGTGAAGGCGAAAACCTCCAGCGCAACGGGTTTATACCAATTTATTGACCGCACGTGGTTGGAAACAGTTGCCAAACATGGATACAAACATGGCCTGGGCCAATACGGCCAGCATATCAATTATGATCCCGGCCGTGGCAAGGTTTCAGTATCTGACCCACAAATGAAAAAAGAAATTTTGGAGTTGCGCAAAGATCCTGAGATCGCGTCAAAAATGGCGGCAGAATTTGCCAAAGACAACCGTGACTATCTGGCGACGAAAACAGGTGCTGATATTGGCAGCACTGAAATGTATCTTGCCCATTTTCTGGGCGCAGGCGGTGCGGCAAAATTTATCAACGCCATGGATAGAAACGAGGGGCAGGCCGCCCAAAATATCTTTCCGGCAGCGGCAAAAGCCAACCGCAATGTCTTTTACAACAAGGACGGGTCTTCAAAGTCATTGAAAGACGTCTATGCATTTTTCGATAAAAAGTTTTCAGATACGCCGATTTCCCCGCGTCAGGCCCCTGCGGGCGACCGCTTTACCAAACCAGTTATGAATTTTGCTGACGCCAGCCCAACAGCGGACAGTCTGGTGAATGTCATGTCAATGGATTTGGCGGGCGCGTCATTTTCACCACCGCCGTCAAACAGCGTTAATTTTGCCAGCAACAGCTTTGGCGATGCGCGTACGAATACAGCCTTTGATGTGATGATGCTGTCCAACATGATCCGTGAATGGACACAAACCGATCAGATGCGCGGCTACGGCGCTTATTCAAACTCGGGCAGGTTTGTATAAACATCCATGCGGCTGGCGTCCTGGGCAGCCTCACGCGCCTTGAGGGTCAAAGCTTTTTGAATACGGCCCATGGGATCATGCATGCTGACGCCATTTACCAGTAAATCAGCTAACATTTCCAATTGAGATTTCCGCGGTGGATATTCCTGCAAGCGTACAGCGTCCGGTGTTTCCGGCATCATCAAGGACTTAGAATAGGCAACAGCCTCTGCCATTCCTCCCAATTCATCAACCAGTCCAATCTGCAGGGCCTCGGCCCCGGTCCAAACACGTCCGCCGGCAATTTCATTGCGAAGGGTTGCAACAGGGATGCCACGCCCTTCGGAAACGCGGGCGAGAAAGGCCTCATACGTATTGTCTAGCAGCTTATCAACCTGCGCGCGTTCAGATGGTGTAAACGTCGATGTAGATGACCACAGGCCTGCATTTCGGCCATAGTTATATTCGACAATATTTGCATCAACCTTGTCCAACAGGCCCCCCACCGAAATTTTTCCACCCAAAACCCCAATAGAGCCCGTCATGGTTGCCGGTAATGCAAAGATACGGTCGGTCTTGGCCGCAATCCAATATCCGCCGGATGCGGCAGAACCGGACATACTCACCACTATTGATTTTCCATCTGCCTGCGCGCGTTCCAGTGCGCGTGCAATGGTTTCTGACGCTGTGGCAGACCCGCCGGGGCTGTCGATACGTAAAAGAATCGTTCCAACACGGGGGTTGCCACGTGCGGCGGTGATGGCATGAACCATGCGTTCTGCCGAAATGGTTGGGCTGCCGCCCAGGGCCGCGCCCGGGGCAGTCACATCACGAACATCGCCTTGAACAATGGCGCCACTGGCGTAAATGACAGCGATCGTATCTGCAGGTGCGGTATCTGTTTTGGCCTTTTGGGCGGCTTTGTCGCGGGCCTTGTTTGCGGCCATTTTTTCAGAAAGCGTATGAAAAGGGTCAGATTTTAGCCCCTCATTATAAAAGGCGATATCATAGAGCGGTACAGGGCGTGTTTCATCGTCCCCATTTAAAAGGTCCACCAGCTCATCCTGATAGCCGATACGGTCCACCAATCCGCCAGCTAGCGCTTGTTCAGCGCTGAGGGGGGCGATATCAATCAGGGCCTTCATATTTGCGGCGGGCATATCGCGGGCATCCGCCATGTCGGTGACCATTTGTTCAAAGATTGTGCTGAGAAGCCTTTGCGTCATTTCGCGGTTGGCCGCAGAAGGTTCTGTGCGTGTCAGCGGCTCAACGGCAGTTTTGTACGATGCGCGCGCGCTCATCTCAGCCGTTACGCCGATTTTTTCCAATGTACCCTTAAAGAAAGGAAGCTGGCCCGACAGGCCGGTGATTGAAACATTGCCGATCGGTTGAACCCAGATCTCGTCAAAGGCAGTGGCCAGATAATAAGCGCTCATCCCGTTTGAGAAATCACCATAGGCGGTCGCATAGGCATAGGCTGGTTTGCCGCTAACGCGGAAGCGCATGATGGCTGTGCGCAACTCCTGAACCTGTGCAACGGACAGGCTATTGGGGCGAATGCGAAAGGCAAGTGCCGATACACGGGGATCCCGTGATGCGTTATCAATTGCATCCATTACATCCTGAAAGCGTGCCGGCGGCATCAAGAAGGGGGATGTGATATCCGGGCTTCCGAATACCTCGGGAATCTCACCTTCAAGCGTGGCGGTTAAAACCAGTTCGTCTGCAAGCCGAATTTCAGACGCATTTTTTAGGTTGTATGCTGTAAACAAACCAAACAAAACGGAAATTAAAAAGATGGCCCCCCAGATCATTAGAAAGCCGCGAACCCAGCGCATAATTTTTTTCATCGTTTTGTTTTCCTTTATTTTCGGGAAATTGATTTGGTGACGAATCCTGTCAATATCGTTTTTTGTTGAAACAGCAAAAAAACATGTTGAAATTTGTAGGCAGCTTTGTCAAAAAGAAGACATTCAAAATTTGAAAAGAGAGCCCTTTATCTTCTGTGTAAGAGAATAGGCAATCGGCTGAAAAAAGCAAACGCGTTTATCGTGATCCGCAGATCAAATTGATTTGGCAGGAATATAAAAAAAGAAAACAGCCCCTTAAAAAAAGCTGCCCCGCGACCAAGGTCGCGAGGCAAAGCAATCATCGAAGCGAAGTTGGGAGAGACCAAATCGGGGTAGAATCGGTTTATCTCCACGACTCGAGTCTTGAACGATTCAGGGTGCAGAGTCGAGTCTTAATTTTGGAAAAATGCATAAAGTTTTTTAAACCAATAAAAACAACAGCTTACGATGGTCGCCTCACAACGCGATTCCGCGCGCGTGCGTAAGTTATGGTAACCGTAATAGGCGAATCGGTGCCCTGGGTTGGTTTTTATGGCAAAACATCACCTATTCGGACGCTTCAAAATTGGGGTTGAATTTGTGCGCGGTGCATTAAAAACTGGTCAGCCAAAACGCAGGCCGCCATCCCCTCAACAACGGGTGTGCCCCTTAAACCCACACAAGGATCATGCCGCCCTTTTGTAACGATCTGGGTGTTTTCGCCACCCTTGGTTACGGTGTCCTGTGGTATCAGAATTGAGCTTGTGGGTTT
>CAXGXG010000016.1:0-13157 GCA_964013525.1 uncultured Alphaproteobacteria bacterium
ATTTGAAGCGTGACCTGTTGGACGCACTGGACAAAGAATACAAATTTGACCTGCCGCAGGGTATGGTTGACCAAGAAGCACACAACATCATGCATCAGGTTGCACAGCAACAAGGCATCAAAGAATCTGAAATTCCGGATGCTGACAAAAAGGAATATCAGGATATCGCAGAACGCCGCGTGAAACTGGGATTGGTTTTGGCTGAGGTTGGACGTGAGAACAAGATCCAGATCAACCAACAAGAGCTTCAACAAGCGGTCATTCGCGAAGCGCAGAAGTATCCGGGTCAGGAACAGCAAGTTTTTGAAATGTTCCAAAAGAACCCGCAGGCCTTGGAATCCCTAAAGGCACCGATCTTTGAGGACAAAACGGTTGACTTTATTCTGGAAATTGCTAATATAACAGATAAGAACGTTTCAATTGAAGAATTGATGCAGGATCCTGATGAGGATGCATCTGAATCAAAGCCAAAGGCCAAGAAAAAGCCAGCGGCCAAGAAGAAGAGCGCCGCATCCGGAGACAGTAAATCGAAGGCAAAGCCAAAGAAGAAAAAGTAAAAAACTCTTAGGCATTGTAAATTAAACGTTTTTAAGCAATCACGGACACAGGGTGTGTATAAAAAGTGGCGGTGATTGTGTCCGAATATGTTTGAAGACAAATATATTTGGAAGGAAGACTAAATGACAAAGAATACAAAACCATCTTACCAGGATCTGCCTGAGTCAGTTAAATCAGGTATGTCTGAAGCTGCATGGAACCAGTATCAGCCAGGCGCTGATACGCCAAAGAACGCACTTGTGCCGAACATCTTTGATGAAAAAGGCGGTATGGACCTTTTCACCAAGTTGTTGAAAGAAGGCGCACTGCGCATTGACGGTCAAGTTGAAGATGGTATGGCGTCCGTATTTACAACAGCCCTTTTCCTTCTGGAAGAGCAGGGTGCTCCTGATATTAAAGTTTTCATCAACTCACCAGGTGGTTCTGTAATCGCAGGCTTGGCGATGTATGATGCAATGCGCAATTACCCAGGTAAGATCACAACAGTGGTTTCCGGTATGGCTGCGTCTATGGGTTCAATCCTGTTGGCAGCTGGTGATGAGCGTCTGGCTACACCAAACGCACGCGTTATGATCCACCAGCCATCTGGCGGCGGACAGGGCACAGCAACATCTACACGCACCAATCAGGATCTGATTGAAGATATGTGGGATGATCTGACAAACATTTATGTTGCGCACACAGGTGTTGAACATGAAGTTTGGGACGGTTTGCTGCGCGCAGGTGACGTATGGTTGAAGCCTGAAAAAGCAAAGACTTTGGGTCTGGTTCAACACATCACAACACCAAAGAAACCAGCACCATTTGCCAACATGAAACGCAAAACACCACGTGCACACTTTAACCAAGATGTTGTTCCAAAAATTTTGGAGCAGGTTGAACAGCGCACCAATTCAAATGACAACAAAGGTTCTGCACCAGCTGCAAAACCGAACACACCATAATTTCATCCTTCTAAATAGATGAATTGAAAACGGCCGGTATATTCCGGCCGTTTTTTATATGATGATCTTTGGTTTAGATTTCACGCTTGCGGTAAAGGGTTGCCGGGCTGATTTTCAACCGCATGGCGGCTTCTTGTACGTTTCCATGGCAAACTTCAAGCGCGTGTTTGATCGCCATTCTTTCCAGATCGGGAATAGAGACGATTTCATCGGTTTCAAAAATACCCATTCCGCCTTTGTTTCCATCATTGGCGTTTTTCAATGCGTTGAGTGCCGCCATTGAAGTGCAACCCCTGGAAGGAACGGCCGAAGGCTTTTTTTTAAGGGAAGATCGTGTCTTCAGGCTTGATATTCCGCAAAAGAAAATCACCCTGGGGTCTTATGAGTTCCCGCTACCCTCAGATGCGGTTGAGGTACAGGTTGATGATATTTACGTGAACCTGAAATACCTGCGCGAGTGGTTCAATCTGGATATTGATTATCAGCCGACAAGCCTGACATTAAGCATTACATCAGAAGAGGCATTGCCGTTCCAGGAACAGGCCGAACGACAGGCCCGGGCGGACCTATTGCTGACAGAAAAACGGAAACCTGATTTTGACCCGAAAGAAGCTTATTTGTTGCCATATGGCATGTTCAGCAGCCCATACATCGTTTATCAGCAATCCCTGTCAGGGCAAAAATCGCCAAATGAGTCTCTGGATGTTCAAACCACATCAAATGTTATGGCAGGGTTTGACTTGTTGCGCTTTGGTGGTGACCTTATGGCCGCCACAACAAACTTAGATGTGACCACAAACTTTTTGCAGGCAATCACGCTGGGCAATGAAGTGAATATGGATTTCGGTGACATTGAATACACGACAACAACTTTGACAGCGGCGGATACAGTGACACTGTCACCTGATAACTCAATGGTTGCCGCAGGCGCATTTAGCAGTGCCGCAACCGGAACTGCAGGTAGTGTGGACGTCCTGACAGGACAAAACGGTGAAACCTTGGATGTTTTCTGTGATGCAACTGCCACAATGACAGATGGCGCATCCGGTTCAATTGATGTGACAAACATTGTCGTCGCCGCAGAAGACAACCTGGCAGTTACATCTGCTTGTAACGGTGTCGGTGGTGCAGCCACAGCCGCAATGAGCTTTGTCCTAAACGTAGGTACATTGGATACAATTGCAGTTGGCGGTACCATTGACGGTGCAACAGCTGCAAGTTTTGCAGGCGGTGCATACAGCACAGCATCAGCAGGTGGAGACAATATCCAGATCGATATCGTCTACAACTAATCTAAAGCGTAAATTTTCCTTATAATTTCCCATGGTAAGCAGGTTACCCGAGTTTTCCCCGCGGTAACCTGCCCATGAGAACAACCAAAAATCAATTGAAAGGTAGCGGAACAAAATGAAAATCGTATCAAGCATAGCATTTGCCGCTTTTATGATTGCCGTATCCGCAGCCACTGCACAGCCAACGGGCTATCCTGTTCAAAGCGAGGAAACAAATATTGTTTCAGACCGCGTATCAGGATCTTCTCAAGCAAAATACAAAAATAAAAAAGAACGCGCTATCAGCATGACGAACATTGTTTCTGTCGGCGGATATAATCAAATGAAACGTACGGTAAAGTCAGGACTTGCCGGTGATACGACATTGGAAGTGGACGCGCATTTTGTGTCCGCCGCATATGTCGAATTTGCAGACCAAGGGCTTGCAGTTCCGAACATGGATCGCAACTACCTAAAGAGGCTGGCCGTTTCAAAAGACACCGCAATCCGTGTACACGGCGCACCCGGTGAAACAGCGATTGTCAGCTGTGAAATCCAAAAGATGGACAAGGGTGGCGTCCAAACATATATCCCTGTTAACACCCGCAAATGTAATCAGGAAGAGCGCATTGAATTAACGATGGGCAATTCCGTCAAGAACAAAGTCTTGCTTGATGTCAATGATACAACGCACAACAAGTATGTGTCTTTGGATGTAACGTATCTCTAAACCTTATCTACGGGTAGAGTTATCAAAAACGTTGTCCCGTCCTGAGACGTTTTTTCAATGGCAATATTTCCATTCCAACTCACCAGAATATTACGAACAATTGAGAGCCCAAGACCTGTGCCTTCACCCATTTTTTTAGTGGTGAAAAATGGCTCGAAAATGCGGGACTGTATATCCAGAGGAATGCCGGAACCGGTGTCCATGACACGCAAAAAGGCCTGATTGTTCTCTTCAGATAGGGAAATTGTAATCTCACCCTCATTGTTCATTGCGTGTGCCGCATTTAATGAAAGATTGATTAATATCTGTTTCATTTCAACAGGATCCATGCGAACGTTCAAGCGATTTAAGTCTGTAATAAAGCGAACGTCAACTTCGATGGCTAAAAGTTTCTTCAGAAACTTTTCTGTACTTTCCACAACAGAAACCAGATCATGGGCTAGAATATCATCATGACCCTCAAGGCGTGAAAAGCTTAGAATGTCACGCGCGATGGATGCCGCGTGACTGGTATTTTCAATGATATATTGAAGGTCATTTTGTGTTTCTTGGGGCAGGGGCTCATCGCTATCAATAGCCAGCTCGGCTGTTAATGTAATGGTTTGCAAGATGTTATTGATTTCATGGGCAACGCCTCCCGCCAAGCGTCCCAAGGATTCAAGCTTCTGTCTTTCGCGTTCATTGAATTCTTCTTTTTTAACTTCTGTTACGTCCTGAACAAACCCAACGAAACCCAGATTTTTATTTTCCCGACTTTCAATTCTGTTGCGTTTAAAGTTCGCCAGAAAGATTTCACCATCCTTGCGCTTAAGTTCAATGCCGTTATAAAAATGGCGGGGTTGAAAATGACTGGCTTCATCTTTCCTGATCCTGGATAAAAAGTCATCCTCATCCATGTTCAGCAAATCGACTTTTTGAAACCCCAGCAATTCACAAGCCGTATCGTTGACGAACAAAATTTTACCATTTTCATCCGTGCCATAAATACCCTCTGTCGTGCTTGTTAGAATGCGATTTAAAAACTGCTGGTTCTGTTCCAGTTCAATCGTCTTTTGCTTCAGGTTTTTGGTGCGGCGGTCAACTTTTTTCTCAATTAGCTCACGACGCTGTATCTGGTGAATAATAAACAAAAACAGGCCTAGCGACATTATTAGCCCTGCCAGAAGTATGACCCAAAAAACCAGCTCTCGTCCGGCGAAAAGGTTGTCGAATGCGCTCTTGGGAATGATAGAAACGCTCCAGGTCTGGCCGGGTAAGGCAAAAACGCGGCTGATCGTCAAATCTTTATTTTGATACTGATCGTAATCATCACTCATATATATGAGCTTTTGATCTGGCCCGGCGCTCATATCCTCAATCTTGACTACGGCTGTGCTGTCGTCGATCAATGATCGCTTAATCAGTGGATATAATTCGAGGGCCGCAACGAATACGCCTTGTCCGGCAAATCCGTTTGGGGATGTCCGTTTTACCAACAAAAATCCACGTACAGTCTCTTCCCGCAGGGTAACCAAATCCACGACATTAGATGTTTGGACCTGATCCGTCTGGAGTGCCATTTCAATAGTTTGCCTGCGTGCGGAGTTTGACCCCATGTCCATACCATAAATTTCGCGGCTACCCTTGCGCATGGCAAGGTAGTATACGGGATAGATATCGAGGCTAACATCCTTAACATCGTTATTCGCTCCGCCGACGCGCCAGATCTCATAGTTTGGTATAATTTCGGCTCTGGCAGTTTCTAAAAAACGGGAACGGTCCTGGGCGGCAACCACAGGTGCCCATGCAAAGCCGATTGCAGGGGGGTAGAACTCTAAAAGCCTGCGCGCGAAGGTGTCAAATTCATCATTTGTGACTTCATCAGAAGCCTGAAAGAATGATGCGAAGGTTTCCGCTACGTACTCGGCATATTGAATCTCGTAGCGCAGGCGGTTGAGGTTCTCTTTTAAGCGGTTTTCTTCAAATGTGTGCGTTCGCCCCTTTTCGTAAACATCAGCAGAATAGGCCAAGCCATATGTGGTCAGAACGCAGAAAATTAAAAACAAAAGGGGAAGAAATAAGTTATTTACATAATATTTATACATTTAAACTATTTTAATGATAAGAGGGTTCAAAAGTTTGGTGATTTCTCAATAATATTATATTAGTATTTATATGTTTTACAAAGTAGAACATGAGACTCGGGGAAAAACAATAATGAAATATTATCCGACTTCACTTTCGCAGGCGTTGATTCATACCGCCCTGAATCAGCATGAAAAGCGAAATATTCAAGTGGGTGACAAACGCAGGACAACGGTTCGTCTGGAGCCGGAGTTTTGGAACATGTTCAATGATATTGCCGAAACGGAAAAGGTTACCTATAAAGAACTATGCGCAGTGATTGAGGATCGCAAGGACAAGAATATGTCGTTGTCTTCGGCAATTCGTGTTTTTGTTGCGGCCTATCTGCGGGCTGTTGCTGCAGAATCTATGGAGAAAAAGTCTGATCCGGATATGATCGGCTAAATTAGAAAATTTTCGTTTAAGGAAGCGCTATGAAAATATTAGTTGTGGATGATGTCGCAGACATTCGCATGGCATTGGAAAAGGTCCTGACCCGCAATGGTCACGAGGTGAAATCCGCCGACAACGGCTTGCAGGCGCTCAACCTTTTGGAAATTGATGATTTTGACATGCTGATTACAGATATTATTATGCCTAAAGTGGATGGGATTGAGCTTATCAAAGAAGTCAAAGCCAAATATCCTGATATCAAGGTCATCGCAATGTCGGGCGGGGGCCTTGCTGCGAATTATGAGCAAGTTTTCAAAGCGGCACAAAAATACGTAACGCATTTTCTGGAAAAACCTTTTTCCAAAACACAGCTCATTAACATTATTGAAAGAATGGAATAAGGCGGAAGATTATCCGTTTTTAGGAGTGGAGGCACGAGCCGGAATCGAACCGGCGTACACGGATTTGCAATCCGCTGCATCACCACTCTGCCATCGCGCCATTCCGACACTGTTATATCAACAACTTGCGCACTCGCCAAGCAGAAATTGATCAGGTAATGATAAAACACCTTTGATCTTTCCCGTCCGGCGGTGCATAGTATCACCAGTGAAACCGTTACAGAGTATATTAATTCATGCCAAATTTCGAGATTGCCCGCAAAAATATGGTGGATGGACAGATTAAGCCAAACCATGTCCGTGATGAGCGCATTATCAATGTGATGTCGGAAATTCCACGCGAATGCTTTGTTCCCAAGGCAATGCAAGGCTTTGCCTATATTGACGAAGATATTGATCTAGGCAATGGCCGCTTTTTACAAGAACCTATGGTTTTGGCGCGTTTGCTACAGGCAGCTAACCTCAGCCACGATGATGTCGTATTGGATATCGGTTGTGGGATGGGATATTCAACCGCTGTTTTGGCCCGAATCGTATCTACAGTAGTAGGGATTGAGGAAGATGAGCTTTTGGCCTCACAAGCTGAAGACCGTTTGAAGTCTCTTGATATCACGAACGCCGTGACTTTCCACAGTCGTTTGTCTGACGGCTATATTGAACAGGCCCCTTATGACGCTATTTTCATTAACGGCTCTATCCCCGAGGTTCCGCCTTCTATCTTTGATCAGTTGGTGGATGGTGGACGTCTCATGACGGTGATCTCTAATGATGGTGGGGCAGGCAAGGCGGTTATCTATACACGCGTCCGCGATATTGTATCTGAGCGTGTTATTTTTGATGCGGCCACTCCATTTATGAACGAGTTTGCTAAGGCCGAGAGTTTTGTTTTCTAATTTGCGTCTTTCTTTCTCAGCGGCTTTTGCAGTGGTTTTATCATCGGGCCTGGCTGTTGCACAGCCCGCTGAAGTGCCACAGGACCTGACGCAGCCACCGGCTTTTGCATCTGAAGACGTCACAATTATTCCTTTAGATGATATGCCCGTGCAGTCCTTGGCGGCGACGCATCTGATTGATGCCCTTCGCGTAACTTATCAAACCAACCCCGAAATTCAGTCCGCACGTCAGGATTTGAAGGCGATTATTGAAAACGTGGCCGTGGCCTTATCAAACTACAGGCCTGATATCTCTGCCAGCGGCAGTGCGACCACTCAGAAAACAAATCCCGCGCCATTTGGCTCTCCAGCCCCAAACCAACAGGAGCTTGGCATTGCATTGAGCCAGCCATTGTATCGCGGTGGACGAACGGATGCTGCTGTAAAAGCAGCGGATAACCGTGTGCTGGCGCAAAAGGCTCTTTACGACAATCTGGTTCAGAACGTTTTCTCAAATGTGATAGCGGCCTATATTGGCATCCTTCAAAATGAGGAGGTGCTGAGCCTGCGGAAAAACAACGAATCTGTTCTTGAGCTCCAGCTAGAAGCCAACCGTGCCCGCTTTGAATTGGGGGCAACCACATTGACAGACGTCAGCCAGGCCAAATCACGCTTGGCCGCTGCGCGTGCGGAACGCCTGGCAGCCAGTGCCGAATTGCGTAGCAGTCAGGCTGTTTTTCGTCGTCTTACAGGTTTGCAGCCATCCGGTTTAATCATGCCAGAGGTCAATTTCACCTTTGTTGAAACGCTGGATAATTTGAAAGATACGGCCCTGGAAATCCATCCGGCCGTTCGGGCAGCTCAATATGAAACGATTGCCCGCCACAGTGATAGTCGTGAAATCCTTGGGCAGCTCTTGCCTGAGCTTTCGTTGAATGGTTCCGTCAATCGCAGCTTTAATCCGACATTTGGCACGACAACATATATAGACAATTCCCGCCTGACTTTAAATGCAACTGTTCCCTTATATCTGGGGGGAGAGGCCCGTGCGCGTTACAGACAGTCCAAATATAATGCGCTGTCCAGCCGGGATGAAGCGCATGATGTCGCGCGTGAGGTTGAGCAGAATGTTGTGACTGCCTGGGAAAACCTTCAGGCGGCCAAGGCGCAAACCCAAGCGCGTGCTCTGCAGGTTGAGGCGACAGATATTGCCTTTGAAGGGGTGAGTGCAGAACAGCGAAACGGCGCACGTACCACATTGGATGTATTGGATGCAGAGCAGGAACGCTTTATCGCGAATGTAGAGAGTGTGACCGCCGAATTCAATGTGATTACAGCCAAATATGACCTGTTATCTGCTGTCGGGCTGTTGTCACCCGCACATTTCGGGATTGACGATGATACTGAAAACATCATTCGTTTTTATAATAAAACGCGCAGCAATTGGTTCGGTTTCGAAACTGAAGTGCGTTAAGTATTTTATTTTTAATGATTTTACGCTAGGATGGACAGGTTATAGATTCACTAACCTTGTATAGACAGATATGGCAGATTCAAAAACGGAAACAGAGCAGGAACCATCAATTGAAGAGATCCTGCAATCTATTCGGGAAATCATTTCTGAAGAGGATGAGAACGCTGCTGATCAGGATAAAAAATCCGATCTTGACTTAGGTGCACAGCAAAACCAAGATCAATCTTCTGATCTGGATTTATCGCCGCAGGGTGATGAAAGCTATGCATCTGACTTGGTTCTCTCTCAAAAAGATCAGGATACAAACGTGAGCAATTTGGCAGACGCTGAAAAAGGTCCGTCCATGAATGCCCATATTGAACAGGATATGGATTCAGATGATGATGAGGTCCTTGACCTGACCAATCCAATTGAAGATGACGCGCAGACCAATCAGCCTGTTGCCAAAAATGATGATATTGACAGTGTGTTGGATTCTCAGCCGGTTGACGACATCGGTTTGGAAGATTTGCCTGATCAAGATAGCAAACAAGACAATACTGTAGACGCAGATAAAGACGCGCGGATCCAGGCTACACCGCCGAAAACCTCTGCTCCTGTACCTCAAGAGGATGAAAGCTTGAAACCTTCACAAAAACATTCCAGTGCCTCAGAAGATGCGGCACGAAACCTTTTGTCTGAGCATACGCGCTCAGCTGCCTTGGCCTCTCTTGTAAAACTTTCCGGGCAAATGCCTGTTGAACGTAAAGATCACCCGAGCGGTATCACTCTTGAAGATATCACGCGCGAACTGATGCAGCCGCTATTGCGTCAATGGCTGGATGACAATCTGCCGGATCTCATTGAGCGTTTGGTTCAAAAAGAAATCCGTAAAATGACCCAAAATATGGATTGATGATATTCTTGAACATATTTAAAAAGCCGCGATATGCGGCTTTTTTTATGGCGGCTTTAGAAAATCTTTTATGGCTGAATAACGATATCAATGCGGTCTGCAGGCATGTCTGAGCCTGCGGCGCTGTCTTGACCCAATGCACGGACATCAATTCGGTTCGCGTCCAGACCTTTTGACATGAGGTAGGTACGGGCTTCTATCGCGCGTGCCAAAGAAATGCGCCGTGCGCTGCTTTCAGATTGGTCAGCAGAAGACGCATAGGACATCAGCTGAACGCGGCTGGCAGGGTTGTCGACAAGGCTTTGGGCCAGCTGATCCAGATTATTCTGCGCATCCGTGCTTAATGTTTCATCGGCGCTAGACATATTGATACTGCGCGATGAGGTAGAATTAGATGATAAAACTGATGTCCGTGATGACACAGGGCCATTTTCTTCCGCTTCAAAAGCTTGGCGCTGCGTATCCAATGCGCTGTTTTGGATTTCAAATGCCTGAACGGTTTCTACAGGCTCTGCCGGCATATCAATATCAGACGCATCAGCGATGATATAGCGATCTGATGTATCTGCCGTTGATGCGGCACGATCAAAAGAAGACGCAAGCTGGGCCGCAGCTGAAGTATTTGAATTCTGACCAAAATCAGGCGCGGGCGCGCGGCCGGCCGGCGCTGTGATGTTCAGTTCAATTGGCGTTTCGCCAAGGTCCTGTGCGGGTTGTGTTGGGACATCGTTATCGATATCGCGCGTATTGAAATTCGCATACGGGGCCGCATCATTTCCCATAGCCGCCACAATTTCTACGGGATCGGACATGCTTTGATATCCGCGTTGCGTCGCCATATTGACAGGTGCAGGGCGTGCATCCGGCTCCAGCGGAATAATGACAACGTTTTCTTCTTTTGCCATATCCTCGCTCATGACATCATTAGCAGGAGCAGATGCAAGAACAGGTGTGTTTAAAGATAAATTGGTATTAACCTCATCTACAGGCGGGGCCAAATCGAAATTTTCAACAGATTGCTGACTGACAGGCGGTTCCATCACTGGCGGTGCTACATCAGGTGTCACATCGAATGTTACGAATCCCGTATTGCTCGTCTGCTCAACCGCAGCGGGGGCGGCAACAGGCTGAATGTCGCGGTCTATGTCTTGTTGGGTGGAAACAACCGTCAAATCTTCTAATGATTTGGAGCGGGCAGCAAGGCTGTCGCTATTCGGTGTTGGCGGAATATTGCGCGGTGCCAATTCCTCTATATCAATGACAGAGATTTGCTGTTGGGTAGATGCTGCCATATCCGCATTCAACATGTTTTGTTCAGCGGACAGGGGCGCTGCCGCAATGTCAGCTTCATCCTGGATAGACATACGCCCGTTTACAGGGGCAGGGGCATTACCTGTATTCGCTTGCGCTTCCAAGTTTATGTTGGGGCGTTGCATGCTCTTTGTTTCAGAAAGCGTTACAGCTTCACGGCCAATTGGTGCGCTGACTGCACCTACTTGATAGTCGCCTTGTGTTGGCGCAAGGGTAGGGGGCGCATCTTGTGATTGCTCTTCGGCGATCAGGGGCGCTGAATTCTCTTCATCCAGATTAAGAGTTTCAATCCCAATAATTTCCTCCTCATTTCTGGAGAGAGGCGGAAGATCAATAGGTGTTTCCGGTTGAGGTTCGAAATAATCCCGATCAAGGGTTACGATGCGTGTTGAATGTTTAGCTTGAATAGGGGCAGGCTCTCCAACTGGAGTCTTCTGTGAAATTTCAACGTTGCGAACGTCCGCATCCGTAATAGAGGTTGTTCCTGAAGCCAAGTCCGTATCACGTGTTTTCAGGGTTTTAATTTCGCCAGAAATATTAAGGGGCCGATCCGGATTTGCATCGTCAACGTCTGCAGGGGCCGTATTCATTTCTAAAGTGGACGAAAAGGTAGGAGCTTCGTTCGTTGCGACATCTGTATCGCCAATGTTCAGATCCATAGTTGCAGGGGCCGATAGGGGTTCAACTGTATCATCAGGTAGGACCGCAACGGCTGTTTGAGCATTTTCTTGCTTGACCGGTTTGGCCGGTAGGGGGGTGGCCGGGGTTTCCAGCGGGGCGGCTTGTACCAACATCGGCTGGCGTGGCTCAGGAAGAACCGCAACATCGACCCCATCCGTCTGGATCGGCGCAGGAGCAGGCACAGGTACGGGTTCTGTTGTCGTTACAACGGTTTTTTCAGTTGTTACCACAGTATCGAAATCATCTGATGGAACATCCGCCATCTGCGAAATAGGTGGTGCCGGCGTAACGGTAACAAACTCGCTCAAAGCTGTCTTGCGGGTGGGAACGGGCGCAGTTTGCAGGCCGTCCTGACGAATTGCATATTCGGGGCGTGGAACCTGGCGCGCAACGATTTCCGGTTGCTGTTTAACGATGACTTCACGTCGTTGGGGTTCGATGACCTTTCTACCGACAGGGGAAAGCATTGGCGTGGGAACTGTAGCAGGCGCGGCTGCATGCGGCATGGGGCTAAGTGACGCTTCAGGAATGCGTTGCTGATAGGCGGGGGTGGGGGCTTGCGATGGCCCGGCCAAACGGTCAACGGATTGTTCAATCACGCTGAGGAAAGAGGGCGCTGCGCGAACCGCTGGTGACGGGGCCGCGGCAATTGGCAAATCAGGAACAGTACGGGGTTGGGCAACCGGGGTGCTGTCAAATGATGGCACCTCACGAATATCTAGACCCTGACCATCGCTGGCGCGCAGGATCGGAACAGCATTTGTTGCCGCGTCAACCGTACGAACAGTTTCGCGTGTCATAACAACACGTGTGTCGGAGGGCGCATCCATAGGAATCGTTGATGCGGTAACCTGTTTGGAAGGATCCCGCAAGCGCACAGGTGCCAGATTGTTCGTTGCTGACATCACGGGTGCGGATGGTCCGTTGCCAACGGTTTCTGAACTGATTACAGTTGTCGAACCGGTAAGAGGCATCGGGGCATCAATGGCGTTTGGGTTTTGATAGCCATCAGGCGCGGACAGCGGGACAGCTTCTACAGTGTTATAATCGGAACGGGATGGAGAGGACAAAGCATCCATATTAACCTCAACCGATGAACCGCCCGAACGCGGCACATACGCAGCATCAGACGGGCTGACAGCGGCACATAGAAATGCGGCACTTATCAAAGCTGTCGTGACGCGAAGGTTCTTCATGATGCCGCGGCCTTTTTACCTGCCTTATACCCTTTCAGAACCAACTGGCGCAATTCCTGATGGATCGCCCCATTGGTAACCAGGAAATTTCCGGCATAAATGTCGTTTTCCTTACCTTGTTCCAGATCGGTAAAACGCCCGCGGGCCTCAGACACGATGACTTTAGCCGCAGCCACATCCCACGCGTTAAGTCCGTAGCCCCAGTATCCATCCAGTTTACCGGCTGCGACATAGCACATATCCATAGATGCGCTTCCCATACGGCGCAAACCACCAATATAGGGGCCAACCGTTTCAAACTCTGAATTTCCGGACACGCGGCTGTTAC
>CAXGXG010000017.1:0-13067 GCA_964013525.1 uncultured Alphaproteobacteria bacterium
AAAGGTGAATGAAATGGCCTTTGATCAAAAGTTTGAACGTGAAATGGCCGAACTGGATGCGTTGCAAACCACGGGTCGCAAGGCTGATGCACGCCGCCGTCGCGCGATTGCGCAAACGGTTCGCATGGCAAACAACGTAGCCGATTGTGTTGTGGCCTTTCGCCCACGCCAACGCGTTGCCGCCTTTTAATACCGACTTTTAAAATCTAAGGATTTGGGAAGGGCAATGCCCTTCCTTTTTTTTTGGTCTAAATCTGCAAATACAGGATATAGAGATAAACTGCATAGGCGATCAGGAAAACGATACCCGTTTTGCGCCCGATCGTGCCGATGATAAATGGCAGGATCAACAATGCTGCAGATGATGCCAGCATCACCCAAATATCAAAATTCAATACGCTGGGGTCAATGACCAGCGGTTTGATCAATGCGGTAATCCCTAAAATGGCAAGGATGTTATAGATGTTACTGCCGATAATATTACCAACGGAAATATCGCTTTGCCCGCGGATTCCGGCCATGATCGCGGTGGCCAGCTCGGGCAGTGATGTTCCGATCGCAACAATCGTCAGGCCGATGATTGTATCTGAAATGCCATAGTTGGTCGCGATGTCTGTGGCGCCGCGCACCAACAAATCAGCACCCAAAACTGTTAGGGCAATGCCACCCAGGGTATAGACGATAGCCATGCCTAATGATTTCGGCGGGTCTTCGACGGTTGCGTTCTCAGCATCCTGTAACGCTTTTTTCTCCTCGCGCGCGGTGCGGCGGGTGGAAATGACCAGATAAGCAACATAAACAACGAGTGCGACGACAAACAACAGGCCTAAACCATAAGATATCAGGCCTGAGTAGGCCGCAGCCAGAAACATCAAACTGGACAGGCCCAAAACCAGGCCATCCCGCTGAAGGTCACCCTTGTCCGCCACAATCGGCACCAGAATGGCGCCGGCACCGGCAACCAGCAGGATATTGGCAATGTTACTGCCGATCACGTTACCCACGGCAATCCCGGGGTATCCTTGCATGTTGGCCTGAACGGATGTCAAAAGCTCGGGCACGGATGTTCCAAACCCGACCAGAACAATACCGATGACAATGGCCGGCATATTCAGGCGTTTGGCAACATTGACAGCGCCCGTGACCAATGTGTCACCGCCAAACATTAACAACAAAAATCCTGCGAGGATAAATGCAATCGACATAATTTTTTCCTTATCTTGGAATGAAAAACGTGTGCAGAGTTTCGCATATAAAAAATTTTTTTTCCACAGGCAATCAGGGCTTGCAATTTTATCTGGGTTTTGTATATTGGCACTCACTTACCCACATGATGATTCGTCATGTCGCAGGAATGCGGGTGTAGCTCAGGGGTAGAGCGCAACCTTGCCAAGGTTGAAGTCGAGAGTTCGAATCTCTTCACCCGCTCCATTTTCTTATTCATTACAGTTCGTAAGCGTCCGCTCTATAGCTTGTAGCCCTTGTGTTTTCTAGGTATAATGTACTTAGGAATTCGCCCGTGTTTGCCTCTATCCGAATTTTTTGGGGGTAACTGCGGGGGTACATTGAAAATACCCCAAATGAGATACCCCCATGAAGCTGACAGTTAAACAGTGTGACAATGAAAAACCCGGTTTAAGAACTCGGAAAGTTTTTGATGGTCGTGGCCTTTTTCTTGAGATTCGCCCAAATGGGGCAAAATACTGGCGCATGAAATACCGTTATGGCGGAAAAGAGAAACTGATGGCTTTGGGTGTCTATCCTGAAGTTTCATTAAAAGATGCGCGGGAGAAGTGCCTTGAAGCTAGAAGAGAACTTGATAATGGCCAAGACCCCATGCAAAGCAAGAAAGAACAAAAGAGACAAATTAAAGAAAATGCTGAAAATTCTTTTGAGGTCATAGCCCGCGAATGGCATGATAATAAAAAGGGTAGCTGGACAGAAAGACATGCTAAAACAGTACTGAACCGCATGGAGAACGACCTTTTCCCGGCTATAGGCTCTATGCCGATTGTAGATATTAAACCCCCGCACATCCTGACCGCCCTAAAAAAGATTGAAAAACGTGGCGCTTTTGAACCCGCCCATCGTATGAAACAGACCTGCGGGCAGATTTTCCGCTATGCAATCGCCAAGGGAATCGCTGAAACCAATCCTGCTGCTGATCTAAACGAAGCCCTTAGACCTTTAAAGCGCGGACATTATGCGACATTGGATATTAAGGAATTGCCGCAGTTTCTGGCTGATCTGGAGCGTAATGAACCAAGGCTTTATCTACACACCCGGCTCGGCATAAGGCTTTTAATGCTGACCTTTGTCCGCACCAAGGAATTAATCGAGGCAAAATGGGATGAATTCGACATGGAGAATGGCGAATGGCTGATACCGGGTGAGCGTATGAAGATGCGTAAAGACCATTATGTCCCCCTTTCCCGTCAAGTTATAACAATACTAAAACAGCTTCAGGAGATGCCTAGCGAATGGGGCTGGGTATTTCCCGGACAGGTTTCCCGCCGAAAGCCCATGAGTAATAATACTATTTTATTTGGTTTACGCCGCTTGGGATATGCAGGACGAATGACTGGGCATGGTTTCAGGGCTTTGGCTATGACAACGATTAAGGAAAAACTGGGTTACAGGCATGAAGTAATTGACCGCCAGCTTGCCCATGCAAAAAAGAACAAGATTATTGCCGCCTATGACCGTGCCGAATTTATGGACGAACGCCGCAAGATGATGCAGGAATGGGCTGATTATATTGATAAAGTGGGCAAGAATGTCTGATGTTATTTATACAAAAGAACAGATAAGGGATGTGGCCTTATCTGTTGCCAGGCTAATTAAAGACCGCAGTCCCGACCTCGACCAAGACAAGTTAAAAGATGAAGTTGTGACCTATACCCAATTCATTTTTAATGAGGCTTTGACTTCTGACCGCAATAACAAAAAGGAAAAACCAGACCCCTATAATGAAATTACGGCGTTGAAAGATGCAATCATTAATACCATGGATAAAATCACAGGCCTGTCACCTGAAGCAGATTTATCTTTATGGCTGACTACCCAGCTTTCAGAAAGCGGCTATCTGGATATAAGTTTTCAGGATAAAGCCGTTGGGGCTTTGGATGATCTTTTAATAGCAATTAATAATTCAAACCTTAAACCTACAGGCAAAGGCCGCCCGGAACAGCAGGAGAAGGCCCACTTTATTGAAGCTGTTTTGCAAGTGTTTGAACGCGCCACAGGTATGACAATAACGGATATTGATAAACTCCCTATCCAAGAAAGCCGAACCTTTAAAACAAAACTTTATGAGCTTGTTGATCTATCGGCCTTTAACCCGCATTTATTCTTTACCTCGGAGTCCACTCGTAAATTCATTCGAGACTATTTAAAAGACAGAAAACATTATGATTTTGTCTTAGACAGCTTTGAACACCACTTAAAACCTTAAACTTCTTAAACCTTAGACCAACGAACATTAATAGCCTTTTAGAACAGCATTTATGTCGCTCGCTTGATACGTCCCTTATCTGCAATGATTAAAACATAAGGAATTAACAAATCAGTGAAGGGACAAATAATGTACGTTTCAAACAATCAGGATTATGCACAACCCATACCGCCGATCATGCCGATGGCCTATGACATCAATTCATTTTGCAAAAGCTTTTCAATCGGCCGTACCAAGGTTTACGAAGAAATCAAAGCAGGCCGCCTGAAAGCAATAAAATGCGGTGCAAGAACTTTGATACGAGCCGAGGATGCCGAGGCTTGGCTGCTATCACTACCGCCACAAAACAATTCATCGCCTACCGCCATATAAGCCCATATATGGCGCAATAGCGGGCTTTCTGAGGTGAGGTTTTCGGAATGCTGTCATGGCGGCATGAATGGATCTGGTTAATTGTTCAGGCGGTTATCTATCGAAATAGGCCAGAGATATTAATCTGTTATTTATCAAGGCAATTATTGTACATTGGTTAAATTATACCCATTGTCCCTGTATTGTACGGGGTGTACCTGTATTTAGCCTGTATTGCTTCTGCATTGCGCCTACATTTAGTACGTTTTACGGGTTTTAAAAATACCCACTGTCGATCTCCCCCCCACTTAAAAATACTTTACATAATATATATTTTTTAAAGGGTAAGAAGTAAGGTCGTTTTGATTAAAGCAGGGTTTCCTTAAAACCCGAATAACCCACTAAATGCAGGCTAAATGCACACGCAACGCAGACGCAACGCAGGAAAAACGCATACAATGTTATTAATTTTAATGATGTAAAAAAGGGTGAATAACGCCTAAATCCGCCATATGCGAAGTTTTGGTATTTAAGACCTTCCACTTCCGCCGAATTTAAAATCATCGCATCGCATGGGCGAAATAACGTGAACAATGGGATAATTAGAACAAACCTTGCCCGGGGTGATCTTTAAACGGCATTTATGGGAATATTTATTTTTATTTCAGACAATTAAATTAAGCTGTTGTTAGATTTGCTTGTATTAGTTCTATCCCATAATATCAACTATTATGGCCTTAAAAATTTATTTGGATACTCAAGATTATATTGCTCTGTATAAAAACAGGTCCGCAGAACAGCAAGCGGTCTATGAGTATCTACAAAAGCGTATCGCTTCAAAACAAATAAAAATTGGTTTTTCATACGCGATTATAGCTGAGTTTTTGCAAGATTATGAGGAAGCATATAGAGAAGATAGACTACAACGTGCAAAACTCATAAAAGAACTATGTGGTAAAAACTGTTACAGGTATATAGATAAACTTAATAGCGGGAATGCTTTTTCTGAAAACGGAGATTGGACACCAGATTTTGGAGAAGTACTAAGTCTTGATAAAATTAAGAATGACGTCATTGAGGAGATTATAAAATCCCTGCCTCATTTGAGCAGTGGGCAACAAAAAGCTCTAAAAAACAAACGCGGCCTAAAAAGGCTTATAAAATCTAATAGAGAGATATTTTTGACGGGCAAAGAGTTCGGCAATTCGGAAATACCTCTATCAGAAAAATTCATTAAGGAGAATATGCTTATAAGGTTTATTATAGGCGAGCTGCCTAGAAGGGTGGTTCAAGAAGAGTTTCTTTCTTTTATAACTGATACTGAATTATTTCTAATAGCGTGGTTTGAATACGGGAAAAAGGGAAGGCTCTTATATGATTTAATGCACACCCCTCAAGAAAACCTAAGGACTGCTATGACATTTCTAGCGAGTGCAATCAGCGCGGCTAAAAGATTGAATAAAAATATAAAGAGTGTTGAAAGAAGTATTTATAAAAGTGATATGCCTCAAATATCCAAAACAGATTTGGATAATATCAAGTCAAAGAAAATTAAAGTGCCTATTATCGATAAAAGCTGGATTAAGGAAGCCATGAACAGTAAGGATACCAAAGATTATTTCCCTGATATCTTTTGGGAAGTGGTTGCTTGCTACGTTAACAGAAGCCTATCCAGGCTAGACCATCTAAAAGATTCGGACATAATTGATATTTTTCATGCCATATACATCCCCTATTGTGATTTGTGGAGAGGAGATAAAGACTTTTGTAGCACTTTATCTTCAGGAAATGTCACTGGGAAAGATAAGATTGTTTCTAAATTGTCAGATTTGCCCGATAGAATTGAATATCTTCTTAATGAAACGAAAAACTAGTAGTCATTCTGACGCAAGATTTTCCCATGATAGGAAATAAGCATCATGCTCTATTAAATTAACATCATATAGGTGCGGGTTTTCCGTGGTGGTTTTTCACTATCAGTCATAAGGAAATTTATAACACAAACACCTTCAAGAGCCGAAAGCGTTTAATAGTTTGGCAGTTTAAAAACAATAATGTTATAAGAAACGTTATATCTTCCAGTTTTGCAAAATGAAGTCTGCATCTTCTAACTCATCCATCTTATATTTTGATTTTGCCGGATCAGGAACAACTTCGATCATGGTCTGCATGATAATGGCGCGCTTTGTAACACTTACAGGTGGCATATAATAGCCTTGTGCGTTGCTGCTATAATTTCCTGTGCCAGTATTGGGGTTTACAGCAACTGTACCGCTTGCATTTATGTTTGACCAGCCCGGCAAGGTTACGTTCTCAGCCTGATTGTTTGTTGCGGTATCTATAATTTTAAAATACGTTGCCCCATTTTCTTGAGTTATTTCTGCTGCTCTATAATAGAGCTTTTTTACAATGTTTTGCGGTTGATCTTGCGTGGTCGCTCGAAAGGTTACAAGATAGATATTTGGCTCAACATGCATATCATCATAACCATAGTTACTATTCAGAAACGCATTTTGTTTGGCATAGGGTGTTTCACATGCCACAAGCAAAAAACATAAAAGCAGGCAAATATACGGTTTCATTTTTTAAACTCCTTAACTGTTAAAAGAAAAGCCGCCAGAATGGGACTGGTGGCCGGGAGTTTGTAACCGTGACTTTAGGTAACGGCGCGATAGCCTTTAGCCGGAGCTTGGACATACGCCATCGCCTCCCGGCCATAAGACCGAGAAGCAATACCTTTGACGGCGATATAAGACCGCCTAAAGTCAGGGGTTACAAAGCCCCAGAACAGGCCCATTGCACTGTTCCGCTAAAAGTTTCGCTCAAAAGTGATGATAGTTCAAGGGATTAATAATAAGACTCAAGGTGCAAAAAGCTTTGAAACGGGTCTGCAAGCTGGGGAAATATAAAGTGTAGTTTGTCTATAGATGAATTCGGAATTTAGTATGTGGGCGCTATGTAATGTGAGTTTTGTGGTATTACCTATACGCAACCTATATTTTAAGTGTGCTTGAGCGTATATATAAAATTATCAACTGTTAATTTGGTTTTAGCCCCATATGCTTTTTAACGTGCTGCGGTTCATCTACTTTGCAAATGGCAAAAGGTATTTTTTCGCGGGCGGCGTTTTGCAAACGGTTTAAGACATCATAATCCGTGTCTGCCGCACTCACGCGTTCGTTTCCGGTTGATAGCTGTAGGCCGACCCCCTGTGATGCTGCAAGATTGATCAAAGCTGGATGAAAATCGGTGATTGAACAATCAAACGCGTAGGCCTGAATCTCCTCATGGAATTTAATAATCGCCTGTTCAAAGCCCTTCTGATATTCGCTTGTTAAAGGTTTATATGTTCCGGCCTGGATATTTTCATGGCCAAACAGCATGGCGGACTTGATAGCGGGGACAAGGTGTAATTCCGCACTGTGATGGCGGAAAGCCCGTAAAATATCCCAGTTGTAGGAGGATATGATGATAGAGTGTGTATTCGATTCCGACCACTGCCTGATTGTATTTAAAATCGGCAGGACGGATTGCGGGTCTTTCACGTCAAGATTAACAATGCGCCTGTCAGGATAGTTAGATACAAGTTGAAAAACATCCTGCAAGCGCGGAATTTTTTGATTGCCACGTAAATCAAAGTTTTGTAATTCCTGATATGAATAGGCGCTTACCGGTTTAGCTTTGGCCTTTTTACGCTGGTCTTTTGTCACATGTTCATGCAAACGTTCGTCGTGTATAACAACGGGCGCTTTATCGGTACTCAGGAAGATATCCAGTTCTATACCATCCGCACCTGCGTCCATGACATATTGAAAAGATTTAAGTGAGTTTTCCGGGTATTTGTCCGCTGCTGGACAATCGTTATTGTCTGTTGGGCCAAATCCGCGATGGCCGATGATTTTAAATCCTGAAACCATGGTAACCTTTAATTAATAATTTATTATGTATAATATATCAAATTAAATTTAATTGCAACTGGTTTTATATCATGAGAAATTTTTATATAGTAGGACATAGGGGGATGGGTCCAACAAGCACTCTACCAGTAAGAGATTTCACTTCAAAAACACTTCCGGAAAATTCTATAGAAGCTATAAAACATGCTATTGACATAGGCGCTGATGGCGTAGAGATCGATGTGCATCTAACCAAAGATAATAAGATAGCAGTAATTCATGATGATAGTTTAAACAAGAAAGTTTTCAAAGCGGATAGGATTGGTCAGGATCTCGGAAGGGTATGTGAGCACAATATGAAGGATTTGAAACAATACGATATTGGTAATGGCCACAAAATTCCATCTTTGGTTGAGGTTTTGGATTTCATCGTTAAAGAAAATAAAAAAAGAATTTTGCAAGAAAAGCCTCGAATCATAATAAACATCGAGTTGAAAGGACGTGATGTTGTCGATCAAACTTTTTCCGAAATTTCCGAATACCTGAAATCTGGGGAATTAAAAATAGAAGACTTTATTTTTAATAGTTTTGATTGGGATAAATTAAAACAAATTAGACAGTACAGCCCCGAATTTAAGGTTGTTCCCGCCATTAAAACTATTGATCTATTTGGCCCTGAAAATGTTGAAATGCCAGGTTTTAAAGTTACTAAAGATGCTCAATATACTGAAGAAGCTTTTTCTGCGTTACAAAAACTGCACGATGATATTAATTGTTATGCGTTTGATTGCATAGTATTTGATTTAAGACCTGAGTTTGTAGAGTTCTGTGAAAAAAATAAGATTGGATTGTTGACATCTACATCAAAAGAGCTTGTAAAGGCAGAAAAAGTAAAATCACGTCTCGCTTTAATGATGCAAGCGGCAAGCAAGTTACCAATGGTTTGTTTTAGGGCCGATAACACTAGTGAAACCTTAAGTATTTTAAAGAGTATCGCAAATAATACCTCTAAACCTAAGTCTAACGATAACAATGCAACAAAAAAGCATAACAAATATAAAAAATAAAATATTTATAGTTTTGGTTCTACTATAGATTTATAAGTGTTTTAGGTGCGGGAAAATTTTCTGAGCATTATAAACAACAGCTGGAGCGCCTTTAGGGGGGGGGGGCTGTGTGAGGCGATTGGTTGGAAAGTTGTGTGTCATGACACGAATTCAAGGTTCATGTATAGACGCAGCCTTCGTAAGATATTCATGCATATACCTGCATAAAATTTACATTTAATACAAAATCGCATATCCAGCTAAAGAAATTTATTGTAGAATAATAGCGTACTTGTGCGGGCAAAGGCGAATAAAAAATGCTCTTGGGGGTACAAATGGGGGTAACTGTAAAGTTCATATTATTGTATTGCCAATCATAACAAATACTTACGTTTAGAATATGAACTCCTTCACCGCTCCATTTTTCCTAACCGCCGCACAGGCGGTTTTTTTAATGAAATATTCTCATAATAGACATCACATCTATCATTTAATAGCACCCAGCAATTTTCTTACTTTTTTCTGACACTTTTATGCTTTACCCTGTGGCTATGAAGGATTGTCGCGGAAATGCCCTGTTTTTAATTCTAATTGCGGTCGCGCTCTTTGCTGCCTTATCGTATGCGGTTACAAACTCTGGCAAGGGCGGTGGCTCTAGCGACCGCGAGCAGGGCGCCATCATGGCGGCGGAAATTCTGAATTATGTCGCGACCATACAAACAGAAATTCAGTTTTTACAAACCCTATATGGCGTTGATGATAATCAGATCAGTTTCCGCAACAACAATCTGCATTTGACCGACGGGGGAGAGATGGGGAACGTATGGGGCGCAAATCCCAATTGTACAGCGGCCATAGAACCCTGTTCAGTGTTTCAGGAAAGCGGCGGTCGGGTTCCGTCACGTAATTTTTACAAAGCTTCCAAGATGGAAAGGTTTGTGACGTCGGGCCATCCGGTACCGGGCGAGGCCCATTTTTTCAATCAGTTTATTGAAGGTGTAGGAACAACCGAACCTGAGCTTTTAATGTACATCATCGATTTAAAAGATGAGGTTTGTCGCGAAATTAATCGTATTTTTGGTTTGCCGGATCCGTTTGAAGTGACTGGGAGTATGGCGCACAATAGCAGTGGTAAACGGGATTATTGGAACGATGCCACCGACTATTCTTTACGGTTGCCGTCAGGGGTTACAGAATACATTGGCGAACAGGCTTTTTGTATACCCGGTTATTACCGCAATACGTTTGTCTATACGCTGATTGCGCGCTAAACTTTTTTTGGATTGTTTATTGATAACATAAGTTTTTTTTGCAACAAACCAGCTGGATAAGTGTTGGGGTGCAGGCAAAGTTTGAAATATTACCCAAGAAAAACAGATCGGATTTTAAAATATGGTATCGTGGATTGAACAAATGATCAGCCAGTTCGGCTATTTCGCAATTTACCTGCTGATGATCATTGAAAACGTATTTCCGCCCATCCCCTCTGAAATCATCCTGCCCTTAACAGGAGTTTTGTCCGCGGACGGGACGCTCAGTTCGGTCGCAGCGATATTGGTTGCGTCCGCAGGCGCCATGACAGGCGCTGTTTTCTGGTACTGGGTGGGCAGCCGTTTCGATGAAAAGCGCCTTGAACATTTTGTCCATCACCACGGACGTTGGGTGGGGTTGACCCCGCCGGAATATAAAAAAATTACCGGTTTTTTTAAACGCCATCAATCCACAGCTGTTTTCCTGGCACACCTGATCCCGGGTTTTCGCAGCTTTATTTCGATCCCGGCCGGCCTGTTTAAAATGGGAAAGATGAAGTTCTTCATCTCCTCCATTTTGGGGATTACAGTTTGGAACACATTTCTGCACGGGTTGGGATATTATTTTCAGGACTCTTACGAAACCGTATCGGAAACGGTGGATATGGTGGCAAACGGAATTATCGGGGTTTTGGTCCTCGTCTATATCTATAAAGTGATCCGCTACAAACCACCCGAAGACAAGATTTAACGGGGCAGCATGACACTGTAGAAAATCCACAGGTTTCCTGATGTATTTTCAACACAGTGACTTTGAAAACCATTACAAAGATTGGTCTGGCATGTTGATCCCTCGCTCAACGTTACCGCGGTTGAGCTGTCCAACATGCTGTTTGCGGCGACATCGGTAACAACCGCCGGTGTATTGTTGACGGCCAAGGCCCGGCACAGCTCAGCATTCACTTTGCCCACGGCTGTAACTTCCGATGTGGCGGTCGAAACGCCGTCAATCGCAATATTATCCGCAATGATGATATCGACCCATCCCAAATAGGTGCTGTGATAGGGGGCGCCCCCACCGTAGGGGTGATAGATTTTCGCGGAATGGGGTGCCGTGTCAAAAGCGGCTTCGTGCGCTGCGACATCATCCAGTTCGGCAACGGTATGATTGTTATTGTTTAAAACTGTTTCAATGGCTTGTTTGATTTGTCCGGCATAAATCTTGATATCTGTGGCGGCGGTCAGTGTGCTGGCACGTTGGGATTGTGCGGTCACATCCATGTTACGGTCGGACACAACCTTGGCCAACAGCCCCACCAAAAATATGGCGGCCAGAATGAAAAACAAAACGTTTCCCTGTTGTGTCTTTAGAACCCTCATACACACATTATAACGGAGAAATCTGACAAAATGCTAAAGATTTTGTCAGTACGTTTATGTTGTTTGTTATTGCGGGTTAAAAACCGGAATTATTTGCGTTTGCCGATAACCTTGCGGACGGCATCCAGACCGGCATTCTTCATCGGCTTTGGATTTTTGATTTTCTTGTCCAAATATTCAGGCAGCTTTTCATCCATCTTCTCATCCGTCAGGATTTTGGCAAGCTCAAGCGCGTCCGCCATGGAAAAGCTTTTGTTGCCCTGTTTGATCAGGCGGGCGATGTCTTGGGGCGACTGGTTCATCAGTGCCTTTTGCATGTTTTTAAATGTTTCGGGCGATTTCAACGCGGCCAGGTTCTTTTTTAAAACCTTGTGCGCATCTTTTGGTGATTGTGCATTAAACTGGGCGCGCAATTGGTTTGCAGCTTTGATGGCCGTATCTGCCAAATGAATGGCCGCTTTGATCTGAAGTAATTTTTTCATAGGTAGTGTCCTCCCGTTAAATGCTTGTTTAGATTATGAAAAGACGCCCTGTTTGTCAAGCGCCCGGATTTCAGACCGGTTTATTTGCGGTTGCGGTCCCACGGACGCCGCGGTGGGCGGCGCAGGGTCACGGGCAGTTCGGGCACGGGTGTTTGGGTTAAACGGGATAGGGTTTCAATCCTTTTTTCAATCGGCGGATGGCTGGCAAACATACCCATAAAGTGCGATGCATTTTCAATGCACAATTGTTTCATGTCACGAGGCATGTCTTTCATCTCGGCACGGTTGGAGATGCGCATCAAGGCCCGCATCATGGCTTCGGGATCTTTGGTCAGTTCAACCGCGCCAGCATCGGCCATATACTCGCGCCGTCTGGAGATGGCAAAACGCACCAGGATCGCAAACATGTACCCTACGGCCAAGATGGCAAGGCCGATAATGACGATTAGAATCCCGCCGCCACTGCGCCCCCGGTTGTTGCCGTACCGAGCTGCCGCCGTATAGCGCCCATAGAGGAGCGAGCGAAACGTGACCTCGGCCAGAAAGCTGAAAATCCCGACAAAGATAATGGCCACCATCATCAGCCGCACATCACGGTTCATGATGTGGGTCAGTTCGTGGGCGATAACAGCGTTCAGCTCCTCGGGCTCTAGCGCTTCGACAATACCGCGGGTCAGTGTGATGCTGTAGGTTTTTTCGTTAATACCGCTGGCAAAGGCATTCAGGGCAGGGGAATCAATAATATTAAAATGGGGCATGGGTACGCCACGCGAAATACACAGGTTTTCCAGCATATTATAAATTTCAGGATATTCGTTGCGTGTGACGGGGACCGCACCGCTGGCCGCGCGGATCATACGCGCATGGAAAAACCATGCAATGACAAACCATATCGCCACACCCCCAAAGATATAGGGGCTGAGATAGAGGCTACCGCGCCAGGCGCCATTCACCATTTCGGCATCTATGGGTGCGCCCGCAGTTATGGGCGGGGCCATATGGGGTGTGAAAACCCCAAAGTAATAAAGCGCCAGTTGAAAGGCGAAAACCATAATGAAAATCAACAGCGGAAAACTGGCCAGCAGAAATCCTGATTTCAGGTTGTTGTTTAGAATGTGGGTGGTTAGACCGGTTGCGGCCAAAGCCATTAGAACTGCACCTCGGGCGGTGTGGAAGCCATTTGTTTTTCTTCTTCGGTCATCTCAAAG
>CAXGXG010000018.1:0-12721 GCA_964013525.1 uncultured Alphaproteobacteria bacterium
GAATATCATAAGAAACAATGTCGATAACACCCCTGCCCAAATCATAAAGGTGACAGAGGCTGAAAATGTCACGACCGCAATTGTCAGGGCGGCCAAAACGGTAGACAGCTGGTAAATACCTGCGCGCGGCAGCGGAACCAGCATACGCGTCCATTCATACAAGGAAAGACTGCCCAAAATCACAACGAAGCCCGCAAACGCTGGCCGTCCGGCATATATAAGCGCCAGGGTTAAAACGATTATGCCCGTACCCGACAAACACCGGATTGCTAAATCCGCCGTTTTGCTATTTTTCTCTTTGTTTTTCTTATCCGTCATTTATTCAGCGGCCTCTTTTGGCAACGCACCAAAACGGCGCGAACGTTGCGCATAATAATCAATGGCCTTTTGGAAGTCTTTTTCTGAGAAATCCGGCCATAAAACATCTGTAAAATAGAGCTCAGAATAGGCGGATTGCCACATCAGAAAATTGCTAAGGCGCTGTTCTCCACTCGTCCGGATAATAAGGTCCGGATCGGGAAGACCGTGCGTCATAAGCCGGCGCTCTAGATCGTTTTCTTGAGTGTTTTCAATGTCCAAAAGCCCGGAGCTGATATCGGAAGCAAGCGCTTTAGCCGCCCGAAAAATATCATCACGACCGCCATAATTAAGCGCGAGAGTCACGATCATACCTTCGTTTTCAGCCGTCAGCTCAACAGCTTGATTAATCATATCAACCAGATCACTATCCAAACGCTCCAGATCCCCAATCACATTCAGGCGGGCACCTGTTTTTTTAAGCTCTGCCATTTCACGCTTGAGGTAATAACGCAACAGATCCATCAAACCGGACACTTCATCCTGCGGACGCTTCCAGTTTTCAGAAGAAAACGCAAAAAGTGTGAGGTATTCAACGCCTGAATCACGTGCTGTTTCAATGCAGGTTTTAACAGCTTCGGCGCCTTTTTGGTGCCCCTTCAGACGCGGCAAACCACGCTTTTTCGCCCAGCGTCCGTTCCCGTCCATGATAACGGCGACATGATTAGGCTGGCTTTGGGAATGGTCACTCATCGATAATCCGGCTTTTGGTTCAGAATTGAAAAGTTCAAGACATCAGGCTCTAGACCTGCATAATGTCTTTCTCTTTTTGTTCAAGGACTTGGTCGACTTCTTTAATCTTCTTATCTGTTAGCTTTTGAACATCATCCTCGTAGTGACGCTGATCATCTTCTGAGATTTCATTGTCATTTTTCAGCTTCTTAATGCTCTGCATTCCATCTTGGCGGACATTACGAACAGCAATACGTGTTTCTTCTGCGTACTTGCCCGCAACTTTAACCAATTCCTTGCGGCGTTCTTCGGTCAGGTCTGGCAGTGGTACGCGGATCAATTGTCCATCGGGCTGTGGGTTCAGACCCAGTCCGGATTCCATGATAGCCTTGGACACGGCATTCACCATCCCTTTGTCCCAAACCTGTACGGTCAACAGGCGGGGCTCCGGTGCGCTGACAGTTCCAACCTGGTTCAATGGCATGGTTGATCCGTAAGCCTCCACCTGAACGGGTTCAAGCAGATTAACAGACGCACGGCCTGTACGCAGACCCTGAAATTCACTGTGTAACGCTTCAAGTGCGCCATTCATGCGGCGCTCAAGATCTTTCATATCGACTTCAGCCATTTTTTACCTCTTTTGGTTTAAGTGTATCGCCGGTCGGCGTTTCGATGACAAGTGTATAGTCACCACGTTTTTGAACAACCTCAGCAAAACTGCCTTCGGTATTGATTGAAAAAACAATGACAGGGATTTTATTGTCCTTGGCAACGGAAATGGCCGATGCATCCATAACACGCAAATCATCTGTCAGGACTTTCATATAGCTTAATTCGCTATAACGCTCAGCTGTAGGATCCAAAACCGGATCTGCCGTATAAACGCCGTCAACTTTTGTTCCCTTGAACAGGGCATCACAATTCATTTCTGTCGCCCGTAATGCAGCTGCCGTATCGGTGGTAAAGAATGGGTTTCCCGTACCTGCTGCGAAAATAACAACGCGGCCCTTTTCCATGTGGCGCAACGCACGACGGCGGATGTAAGGTTCGCAAACTGTTGACATCGGAATTGCAGATTGCGTCCGGCAATAAAGCCCCTCCTCTTCCAGAGCGCTTTGCATGGCCAGACAATTGATAACTGTGGCCAGCATACCCATATAATCTGCTGTTGCACGGTCAATTCCCTTAGATGCACCGGAGACGCCACGGAAAATATTTCCGGCGCCGATTACGATGCAAATTTGGACGCCCATGTCTGATACGGTTTTGATATCTTTAGCGATACGTTTTACAACCTTTTGAGAAAGACCGTATTCATTATTACCCATCAAAGCTTCGCCAGAAAGCTTGAGGAGAACGCGTTTGTACGGTTTATCAGACATATAAATTTCCCATTCGTTTTGAATAAGTCTACAGCAAAACAGGACAGACAGAAACCGCTAAATCATGAAAGATGAAAACGATAACTGTACTGTCCTGCTTTTAAAACAGTGACTAAAAATTAGCCTGCCATCTTGGCAACTTCTGAAGCGAAATCGTCTTCTTCTTTCTTCTCAACGCCTTCACCCAGTTCAAAGCGTGTATAGTCAACCAGTTTGACTTCACCGCCGACATCGCCTTTGGCGTTTTCCAAAACTTTAGAAACTTTAGTTTCGCCGTCGATAACGTATGTTTGCTCAAGAAGTACAACTTGTTCGTAGTACTTGCGGATACGACCGTGCATCATCTTCTCAATAATGTCGGCAGGCTTGCCGCTGGCTTTGGCCTGGTCTTCAAGAACCGCACGCTCGCGCGCCAATTTTTCAGGATCCACACCATCAACGTTCAACGCTTCGGGACGTGTCGCTGCAATGTGCATGGCAATTTGTTTACCCAACGCATCCAGTTTACCTGCATCACCTTGAGACTCCAAAGCCACCAAAACACCGATTTTACCCAAGCCGTCTTTCAACGCGCTGTGAACATAATTGGCAACAACGCCATTATCAACCTTCATGAATTCCGCACGACGCAGCTGCATGTTCTCGCCAATTGTTGCGATCAGGTCCGTAATGTGATCAGAAACAGCTTTACCATCCATTTCTGCGGCTTTCAGCTTTTCAACATCGCCAATTTCCTGTTCCAGAGCAAACTGAGACAGTTTCTCCAGGAAAGATTGGAATTTTTCGTTACGGCCAACAAAGTCTGTTTCAGCGTTCAACTCAACCATCGCGCCTTTGTTGCCTTTGGTTGCAACAGCAACCAGGCCTTCAGCAGCCGCACGGCCGGATTTCTTCGCCGCAGAAGCCATGCCCTTTTTGCGTAGCCAATCCACAGCGTTATCCATATCGCCATCGGTTTCGTTCAATGCCTTTTTACAGTCCATCATACCTGCGCCCGTTTTGTCGCGCAGTTCTTTGACCATTTTAGCTGTAATTTCAGCCATGTTTATATCCTCTCTTTAAAATTTTACTGAGTCAGTCAGCAAGCGGCTTAGCTAGCCGCTGCCTTCTTGTTTTTTTCCTTGATGCCGTCGTTATCAACAGCAACAGCCTTGTCCTTGGCATCTTTGGTTTCAGACGCGACGTCTTTTTCCGTTTTTGCCTTCTTATCGGTTTTGGCTTCTTTCTTAGATTTCGTCGGCTTGGAATCGTCTGTTAAAACGTTTTCCTTTGGCGCGTCTGCGCTTGCACCTGCATCAACGCCACTTGCGCCGACTTCTGCCTGAAGGCCATCAAGGATGGCATCAACGAACAGGTCGCAGTAAACATCAATAGCACGTGTCGCATCATCGTTACCCGGGATCAGGTAATCAATACCTTCAGGATCACAGTTCGTATCTACAACTGCAAAAACAGGGATACCAAGCTTGCGTGCTTCAGCAATCGCCAAATCTTCTTTGTTGGTATCGATAATGAAAAGCGCATCCGGCAGACCGCCCATGTCTTTAATACCACCCAAAGACAATTCCAGCTTCTCAAGCTCACGAGAATACTGCAGAGCCTCTTTCTTAGTGAAAAGAGCAACTTTCTCGTCATCGGCCAGCAATGTTTCCAGTTCGCGCAAACGCTTGATAGAGTTAGAAATTGTTTTCCAGTTTGTCAGCATACCACCCAACCATCTGTGGTTGACGTAGTACTGGCCACTGCGGCCCGCTGATTCTTTGATTTTCTCGGCTGCTTGGCGTTTTGTTCCGACAAACAGAACGCGACCGCCATTTGCAACGATGTCACGCATCGCTTGAAGCGCGCGATACAGCAGCGGAACAGTTTGTTCCAGATCAAGAATATGAATGTTGTTGCGTGATCCGAAAATGAATGGCTTCATTTTTGGGTTCCAGCGACGTGTTGTGTGACCAAAGTGTACGCCTGCTTCGAGCAACTGGCGCATTGTGAATGTTGGCATAGTCATTGTGCATAATCTCCTTATTTCTCCGGTTATGCCTCTGCAGAATGTGTAACCGCATATGCGGCACCGGCGGGGCAAGATATTTCCGTGTCTGAAATACAGCCCGATTCTGCATGTGATATAACTTAACGCACCTTGCGCTAAGCCTGATGTGGTTCTACTCGGATTCTGCAGTAAATGCAAGGTTTTCCGTTAAAAAAATTGACCTGATAGAAACAGTCTGATACTTTAGTTATGAAAACTGAATATTTTGTTAATTTTAAACGTAGCGATCAGACCCCAATTATGAGTGATCTATGGATTTATGACACGTCCGGATATGGGATCAATACCACCGATCCCCAGGATGTTGACAAACGCCTTTCCGAGGAAAGAGAGCGTCGCGAAGAGCGCGAACGCCAGCGTGAACGTGAACGCATTCAGTCCATCCGTGACGAAGCGTCACGCGCGGCCGCCGAAGCCGAAGCCCAAAAACAAGCCATTGAGGCCGAAAAACAACGTGTAGCTGATGAAGAACGTCGCGCACGAATAGATGCCAAGCGCGAGGAAGCCGCAGAACAGCAACGTATCGAACGCCAAAAGGCTGAGCAGGAACGTATTCGTCAAGAGGCTGCAAGGTTGGCTGAAGTCCAAAGACAACGGGAGATGGATGCCGTACGCCAAGCCGAGGCACGCGCCGAAAGAGAAAAGCGTGACCAAGAGGATATGGAACGTCTAAAAACCTATGCAGGTGATTTCGGCAAGCTGAATTTTCCTTTGCCTTCCCACGCCCAGCTGATCTGGTATCAGCAACAAGACCTTAAAAACCTTGATTTGGCGCATGGAACGGATGTGCAGGACCTTTTTTACCAGCATATTTTTCTAAGCAATGGTGCCTGCCCCGATGCGGATCAGGGTGCGCGGCTTGAACTTGCGGTTGAAAACGCCCATCTTGATATGATTACATTATTGCGTGAACATGGCGGCAATCTTGACATCCACGGCGGAAGCGCGCTGAAGGCAGCGGCCGCCCGAAATGACAAGAATACGTTCATCCACCTTCTGAAATCAGGCGCAAAACTTGAGGCCGTGGAAAGTCCGAGCCAATCCGTGGCGCGACGCATTTTTGAATGGACCGGACATTCCGCAGAATGTTGGAAGCCGCAAAACCAAGAAAAAATTATGAAGCGTGATTTTGAGCAGGA
This sequence comes from uncultured Alphaproteobacteria bacterium, assembly GCA_964013525.1. Lineage (GTDB taxonomy): Bacteria > Pseudomonadota > Alphaproteobacteria > Micavibrionales > CSBR16-224 > CATLPD01. The sequence continues at coordinate 5,601 of CAXGXG010000018.1, forward strand.
CGAAGATGAGATTTACACAGTTCGTACAGTCTTTAATTTTAAAGCACGCCGGATTGAGCTTCACAAAACATTGGATCAGACCGCTGCCATGGCGATGATCCCGTTTCAACTGTGTGACAATTTAGAAGAATTGGCCGAGGCGCATAAACAATTGACCCTCGCCTATCCTGATACCAAGCCATTGGAACATTACCTCTCCAGCGGATTGGGACCGCGTCGCCCTAGCAGGACGAAACGTCCTGAACCCCCGCCATCCGTCGGATAGAACTGATGTCTTCGCTGTTAATTGCATAGCGAGATGGTAATGTCAGCTCGACGCGCTTATTGGCGGCATTAATATAGCATTTGATTTTCACCTTGCCATACGTCGCCTGATCGGTGATTTTTCGGATTTCATCGATGCTTTGGGCATCCTCCAATTCAATCATCAGGTTTTCTGTCGCGAAATCGACAGCCTTTTCCAACGGTTCAAAATGCTGGGCAAGGAATTTAATGTCATCCTCCCCTTGCACCTGCACATCCATTTGTGCCATCACGGTTGATCCGGTTGTTAAAATATCCCGGCTGGCAGCCAAAACGTCAGAGAATACCGTTGCCTCATAAACGCCTGTAGAGTCCGAGATCTGAACAAAAGCAAAACGGTTCCCCTTGGCAGAGACCTTTTCCTGTTTTTTGGTGACAATCCCGGCCATTTTGATACGACTGGACGGGCTGACGCGCAACTGGCGCTGAACATCCGCAAAAAACGTGACTTTTAGTTTTTCAAGCTGTGCTTCCATGGAATCCAGCGGATGCGCAGACAGGTAAAAACCGACAGCTTTAAACTCTTTTTCCAGTTTTTCTAACGGATCAAATGGTGGCAGATTTGGCAATGGTGGCTTGGGCAGCTCGGCCTCCCCGCTTCCGCCAAACAAACTGTGTTGACCGCTTTCTTTTTCAGCCGTCAACATGGATGCATAGCGCAAAATCGTCTCAATTGCGCTCATGACCTCGTTTCGATTGGGGTTCATCAGGTCAAAAGCACCGGCCGCGGCCAGTGACTCCATTTGACGTTTATTCAAAACCTTGCTGTCACAACGCTGCGCGATATCAAACAGGTCTTTATAAAGGCCTTTTGCACGGCGTTCATCGACCAACGACGCCATCGCCGCACCGCCGACCCCCTTTAATGCCGCCAGAGCATAGCGAATTGCAGGGGTTTCATCTTCGTCCTTTTGGACAGCAAACTCAACTTCGGACTTGTTAATGTCCGGTAACAAAAGCGGGATGCCCATAAGGTTCAATTGCTGGCGGAAAAATGCCAGTTTATCCGTGGTCCCCATATCATACGTCATGGTGGCCGCCATGAATTCAACGGGGTAATGCGCCTTGAGATACGCGGTTTGATAGGCCACATAGGCATAAGCATAAGTATGCGCCTTGTTAAAACCATAGCCCGCAAAAGCTGCAATCTGATCAAAAATCTCGGATGCTTTTTCCTCGGCAATATTGTGGTTGTCATTGGCGCCGGTCATGAACAATTCACGCTGCGCGTCCATTTCTTCCTTAATCTTTTTACCCATCGCACGCCGCAACAGGTCAGCACCCCCCAGGCTGTAGCCGGCCAAAACCTGCGCCGCCTGCATGACTTGCTCCTGATAGATCATAACGCCGTATGTATCTTTGACCACCGGTTCCAACAGCGGGTGCATGTAATCCAGTTCTTCCTCACCTTTCTGACAGGCTAGATAGCGTGGAATGTTTTCCATCGGCCCCGGTCGGAACAGGGCGATGATCGCCGCGGCTTCATCAAAATTCTTGACCCGCATTTGCCGGCAAAGGTCCTGCATACCCGCACTCTCCAACTGGAAAACGGCGGCATTATCACCCTTGGCCAGCATGGCAAAGGTGTCCGCATCATCCAACGGGAATTTTAACGGATCCAGCTCAACCCCTTGGGTTATTGCGATCGTATCAACGGCTTTTTTAATAATCGAAAGCGTTTTCAAACCTAGGAAATCAAATTTAACAAGGCCTGCTGGCTCAACAAACTTCATATTGAACTGGGTTGCAGGCATGTCTGATCGCGGATCTTTGTACAGCGGGACCAGTTCATCCAGCGGCCGGTCACCAATTACAATCCCCGCCGCGTGTGTAGATGCATGTCGGTAGAGCCCTTCCAGTTTGAGCGCGATATCAATTAGCTTTCCAACCGTTTCGTCATTTCGGCGCGCAGCTCGCAGGTCCGGTTCCTGATCCAAGGCCTCTTGCAAGGTTACGGGGTTCGCCGGATTACTAGGGATCATCTTGGCAATTTTATCAACGTAGCCATAAGAAATCTGCAAAACACGGCCAACATCACGCACAACCGCGCGCGCCTGCAATTTACCAAAGGTGATAATCTGGGCCACACGATCACGGCCGTATTTATCCTGTACGTACTTAATGACCTCATCACGTCGATCCTGACAGAAATCAATATCGAAATCCGGCATAGATACACGTTCCGGGTTCAAAAAACGCTCAAAAAGAAGGTCAAACCGGATGGGATCCAAATCGGTAATTTTCATGACCCATGCAACCAGCGATCCCGCACCGGAACCACGTCCGGGCCCGACAGGAATGTCCTGTTCCTTGGCCCATTTGATAAAATCCGCAACGATCAGGAAGTAACCCGCAAAGCCCATCTGAAGCAAGATATCCAATTCATATTTCAGGCGGGCATCATATTCTTCACGGATTTTGGCTTTTTCATCATCCGTTTCATCGCCGCTGTATACGTATTTTTCCAGACGCCAATCCAGGCCGTCTTTGGCTTGCTGAATCAGTTCTTCGTCCTCGGATCGCCCACCCTCGGTATCGAAACGCGGCAGGATCGGATCACGGAATTTCAAAAGGTATGAGCAACGCTGTGCAATCTTGACAGTATTTTCTATTGCTTCGGGAAGATCACTGAACAGCTCGATCATCTCTTCCTGTGATTTGAAATAATGTTCTTTGGTGACTTTGGGACGGTCTTCTTCAATCACATAGCGGCCACCGGCAATGCACAAAAGCGCATCGTGCGCCTCGTGCATATCGCGGGTTGTGAAGTAACAGTTGTTGGTGGCCACTATGGGGATATTTTGATCATAGGCAAGGTCGAGCAAAGGGTCTTCAATGGTGGTTTCATCGAGTGATCCGTGACGCAACAGTTCAATATAAAACCGATCGCCGAAACATTTTTTTAGGCGTGACGCCATATTCACAGCGTCTTCGGCCCGCCCCTCAGAAAAATAACGGCCGATTGTGCCCTTCGGCCCGCCACTCAAGCAAATCAAGCCTTCGTTATATGTTTCCAAGTCTTCGTAAGTGATATGGGTCGGGTTTTCATCCCCGCTTTCGGTAAAGGCCAGACTGGCGAGTTTAATCAGGTTTAGGTAACCCGTCTCGTTTTGAACCAGCAGGACAAGCTGATCCGGGTCTTCCATTGTCGATGCGCCGGGTGCTGTAACATCCGGGCGTGCGACTGCCATCTGACAACCAATGATCGGTTGGATTCCCTCTGCCGCAAGTTTTGTTGAGAACTCGAGAGCGCCAAAAAGATTACTGGTGTCTGTGACGGCAACGGCGGGCATATTGTGTGCTTTGGTCCATTTGATCAGATCCTTGATCTTGATCGCACCTTCGGCCAATGAATAGGCCGAATGAACCCGCAAATGCACAAATGTTTCAGACATGACTATAGATGTACGGTTTTTGGCGGGAAATTGCAAGCTAAAGACCCGAGCTTAATTGACATAACGGCTGTTTTTCGTTATTGTATCTATAAACTATCAATCATATCGAGAGGCGAAAACGATGGAAGAATGTTGGGCTGGTGATTATCCACCGTCAAAAGAACAAGCGCCTGTAAATTCGCACAAAACCGATAGCGTCTCAAAAACTGCGAAGCCTGCAGAAAATACTGAGGGTTTGAGGGCCTCTTTCGAGATGATCCGTGATTCTAAAAAAGCATTGGTTTTAGAAGCCAGCCAAGCCCATGTTGCAAAGCTACGGAGTTTAATTGCCCCGCTTCAACACCTTTGTCCGGATCTAAAGCTGGGGCGTGCGTCTACAGCCGTTTTGGACAAACTTAATATCAAAGACACATATGACCTTTTGCTAGAATTGAAGATTGGGGACAATGCCCAAGTGATTGGAATTTTGAACGGGGACACATCCATCAACGTGACACGAAACTATATCACGCCAACCGGCCCTGTCCGTGAATTTGGCAGACGCATGTCAAATACGGAAGTTTACAACCTAGATGATGATGAGAACTGCGCTAAGTTTCAAAGCCAAGCTTTGTACATGGCTGCGATCACAACAGGTATAGAAAGCGCCATGATTGATATGGGGCTATCAGAAGCAAAAGGCATCAAAACACTCCGCAAGAACGCGGACCGCGCCCCTTCTGTTTAAGCTTTAAACTTCAAGAATTTTGCCGTTTTCAATTCTTAACTGGCGGTCCATACGTTTGGCCAAATCATAATCGTGGGTTGCGATCAATGCACCCAACCCAGCTGTGCGTGCTGTTTCCAACAAGACATCAAAGACCTTATCTGCCGTTGCCGGATCCAGGTTTCCTGTCGGTTCATCCGCCAGCAACAATCCCGGGTCATTGATCAATGCACGCGCAATCGCAACACGCTGCTGTTCACCACCGGACATTTCAGATGGAAAATGTTCTGCACGTGGGCGCAGACCGACACGATCTAACATAAAGTGCGCTTTGTTTTCGGCATCTTTACGTTTCTGCCCGCCGATCAATTGCGGCAGGACCAGATTTTCAAGTGCGTTGAAATCCGGTAACAGGTGATGAAATTGGTAAACGAAACCGACATGCGAACGACGCAGTTCTGTACGGCTGTTGTCATCATTATCCTCAACCTTCAGACCGTCAATCATGACATCACCGCTGTTTGGCGGCTCCAACAAACCGGCAATTTGCAAAAGGGTCGATTTACCTGAACCACTTGGTCCGATCAAGGCAACAAGCTCGCCCCGTTCAATTTTCAAATCCGCCTCGTCCAGAACGCTCAGGTCATGACGCCCCTGTGTAAAGCTGCGACTGACTTTTTTAAGTTCCAGAACCGGGTGTGCCAGTGGGTTATGTTCACTTTCCAAAATGTGAGAGCTATTCATTACGCAATCCTTCCACAGGGTCCATACGCGCGGCGCGCCACGCCGGATAAATGGTTGCCGCAAACGACAATGCGAATGCCATCAGGATAATGGCCGTGACTTCAGAAGGATCCATGCGCACGGGCAGTTGCGATAGAAAATAGATTTCATCAGCAAATAAATCCGTGTTGGTCAGGCCTTCCAACCATTGGCGAATGCTTTCGATATTGGTGGCAACTGTGATCCCAAGAACCGCACCAAACAAAGTGCCCAGCAGGCCAATCGATGCCCCTGTCATCAAGAATATGCGGATGATCATACCGCGCGTTGCGCCCATTGTTCGCAGGATCGCGATATCGCGCCCCTTGTCCTTGACCAGCATAATCAAACTGGAAATGATATTAAAGGCGGCCACAATAATGATCAGCGTCAGGATCAGGAACATAACGTTGCGTTCCACCTGAAGCGCCGTATAAAAACTGGAATTCGTATCCCGCCAGTCGACAACGCGTGCATCATTGCCCAATTCTTCGGCAATCGGGTCACGCACCAATTGTGGCTCGGTCGGTGATGCCGTGATAATTTCCAAGGCGGTGACACCGCTGCCCATTTCGTAAAAAAGCTGTGCGGTTTTCAAAGGCATAAAGATAAAGCTGGCGTTGTATTCATACATACCAACGTCAAAAATGGACCCGACCTTAAATGTGCGGCTGCGCGGGATTGTGCCAAATGGGCTGGCGCGTCCTTTGGGCGCAATCAATGTGATCTGACTGCCGACCGCAAGTCCGTAACGGTCTGCCATAACCTTACCAATTGAAACCCAACCATCATCAAAATGACCGCCATCACGGTTAATGACTTCAACCAATGAATCCGACAGGATCGGCTTTTTGTCGAAATCTTCAGCCGTAATGCCGCGAACCACAACTCCGGATGCCGCCCCATTAACATTCATCAACGCCTGACCCTCAATCGTTGGAATGATGGATACGACCAGATTGCCGCCTGCGTCACGCGCGCGTTCCAGAATGGGTTGGTAATTTTGAAGCTGGCCGGATGTGGCATAAACATTCATATGGCCATTCAGCCCCAGAATGCGGCCGATCAATTCGGCGCGAAATCCGTTCATCACAGACATGACGATAATCAGGGTTGCAACACCCAACATAATACCGATCAGGGAGAACCAGGCGATAATGGAAATAAAGCTTTCACGTCGTTTCGAACGCAAATAACGCCCGGCAACCGACATTTCAAAACCCAAAGATGACATTCTTAATACGCCTTTCCGACAAGTACCTTCTCGCCATTATATTTAAACGGCAAGCAACGCGAAGTCACGGAAAATTCGTCCTGCATGGTTTTGTACAGTGGATCATCGAGCAAACTGGACGGCATCATAACCTGAACCGCCTCACCTTTGGCGAAAATATCATGTGCGGCTTGTATGTCGCTGACCTCGTGAATTTGTTTGGTCATGCGAGCATAGGCACGGTCAAAGATGGACTGTTGAATACGATCCATAATATCATCGATAGAGGCGGTAAAGCGCTCAACATCTAATGTTTGCTTACCATCACGGCCCAAGTCGCGTGGCACGTAAGTCAATTGACCAGCTACCATTTCACGATTGCCGATTTCGACGCGGACAGGTACACCCTGTTTTATGGTTTTCCACATTTTGTCAGCTGATTTCGTGTCGCTGTCATCAAATTTGACGCGCACACCCTTTTCACGAAGCTTTTTCTCAATATCGCGGCAGAATTCGAACAGGGCCTCATTGTCATCACCTTTGACAATCGGCAGGATAACAACTTGATGCGGGGCAATTTTTGGCGGCATAACCAATCCGTCATCATCGCCATGGCTCATAATCAAGCCCCCGATCAGGCGGGTCGAAATTCCCCAGCTGGTCGTCCAAGCGCGTTTGTTTTGTCCGTCACTATCCTGAAATGTGATGTCGGCCGCGGTTGAGAATGTTTGTCCCAAATCAT
>CAXGXG010000019.1:0-12683 GCA_964013525.1 uncultured Alphaproteobacteria bacterium
CATTGAACTATTGAACTTTTCCGTTTCGGTTTTGAATCATTGAATACAGCTTCCTATCACTGCCGTTTTCTCATTTCTCTCCCAGGGCATGTAATTGTGTGTTTCGGCAAAGTTCACGTGGCTTCGCAGAAACACACATGCCCTAACACACCTGCAGAAATTCCATTACCCGGTCCATCCGGACAGTTTGCATTGGATATGGCGGTTGCCGATCTTCGCAAATCGGGCAAGGCGACACCGCATGATGTGACTGTCTCCAATTCACTGGCACGCGTATTGAGCGGCGGAAAAGACGCCGATATGACCCAGCCGGTAACCGAAGACCATATCCTGAAACTGGAATCCGAAGAGTTCAAAAAGCTGGCGCGTAAAAAACCGACGCTTAAACGCATTGAACACATGCTGGAAACCGGAAAACCGTTGAGGAATTAATGGAAAAAATGGTCGTATATCTGCCGATTGTTGCCGCCATTTTCTGGGGGGCCACATACGTCCTGACGGAACGGGTTTTTCAAACCCTGAATGTTCCGACATGGATGGTGATCGGCGGGTTAACGATGGTTTTGGTCGGTTTGATCCTGCCCGCATTCGGAATGCCGGCGGTGGATTTAAAGGCCGCCGTTCAGCCAAACGTCATCGGGATTGTCCTGTTTGCCGTTTTGTTGGCGCGCCTTGCCGACCTCAGCATCTTGTCGTCGATCAAATATATCAATGCCACCTATGCGGCGATGATTGAAATTTGCTATGTGCTGTTTGTACCTGTTTTCAGCTATCTGATTTTCGGGTACCGAAATTTTAACATGACCACCATTATTGGTGGCCTAATTATTTTTGCGGGTGTCGTGATCGTCATCCGCGGTCAATATTTAACTGATGGAGCCGAGTCCCATGCCACAATATAAAGCCCCTTTAAAAGATATGTCATTTGTCCTGAACGAGGTGTTTGACGTTCAGTCCGTATCCCAACTGGAAGGATACGAGGACGCGACCCCCGATATGGTCGAGGCGATTTTGAATGAAGGCGCGCGCGTGTGCGAGGATGTTTTATTCCCCCTGAACCAAAGCGGCGATCAGGAAGGCTGCCATTTCAAAGACGGCGTTGTGACCACACCCAAAGGGTTCAAGGAAGCTTACGATACCTATATCCAAAACGGCTGGACATCGATGGTGGCGCACCCTGAATACGGCGGGCAGGGCCTGCCCCAGATTGTGCAAGTCGTCATGGAAGAAATGATCTGTTCTGCCAATATGTCATTCGGGATGTATCCCGGCCTGTCCAAAGGTGCGTATGATGCGATTTACCAGCACGGCAGCGAAGACCTGAAAAAGACCTATCTGCCCAAACTGGCCGAAGGGACATGGTCAGGCACCATGTGTTTGACGGAACCGCATTGTGGAACGGATTTGGGCCTGATTAAAACCAAGGCGACCCCAAATGACGACGGCAGTTATGATTTGACCGGAACCAAGATCTTTATCTCGGCCGGTGAACATGACCTGACGGATAACATTTTGCACCTTGTGCTGGCAAAACTGCCGGGTGCGCCGGATACGACCAAGGGGATCAGCCTGTTTCTGGTTCCGAAATTCATGCCGGATGACAATGGCGAGGCGGGCGAACGTAATGGTATTGCCTGTGGGTCCATCGAACATAAAATGGGCATTCACGCCAATGCGACCTGTGTGATGAACCTTGATAATGCTAAGGGATTTTTGGTTGGAAAGCCGAACGAGGGTATGAAGGCGATGTTCACTATGATGAATATGGCGCGCCTGGCGGTCGGAATGCAGGGTTTGGGTTTGGCCGAAATCGCCTATCAGAATGCGTTGGTCTATGCCAAGGAACGTGTGCAGGGCCGCAGCCTTGACGGTGTGAAAGAGCCTGAAAAAGCAGCGGATCCGATCATCGTCCATCCGGGCGTACGATTGGAGCTGATGACCATGAAATCGATTATTGAGGCCGGCCGCGCGCTGACCTATTACACGGGTTTACAAGAAGATATCGCCCATAAACATCCCGATGCCGATGTGCGCGAAGAGGCCATGGATTGGGTTGCCCTTTTAACCCCTGTGATCAAGGCACATTTGACCGACCGCGGTTTTGAACTTTGTGCAAAGGCGATGGAAGTTTACGGCGGCCACGGCTTTATTCAGGAATGGGGCATGGAACAATATGTCCGCGATGTTGAAATTACCAAGATTTATGAGGGCACCAACGGTATTCAGGCCCTGGATCTGGTCGGACGCAAAATGGGGCAGAATATGGGCCGCCTGTTGCGCAGCTTCTTCCACCCGGTATTGGAATTTATTGAAGAGAACAAAGATCATCCTGAAATCGGCAAACATATGGAAATGTTTGGGAAATCGGTTTCCAAACTGCAAAATGCATCTGTGACATTGGCAACCAAGGGTTTGAAAAATCCGATGGAAGCCGGCGCAGGGGCCAAAGATTACCTGAAAATGTTTGGTGTCATTGCATTGGGCTTTATGTGGTTGAAAATGGCGAAAACCGCGTCTGAAAAACTTGAAGAAGGCGCAAGTGATAAGGCATTTTATGATGCCAAGTTAAAAACCGCGACATTCTATATGGAACGGATTTTGCCTGAACATTACAGCGCCTATCATGCCCTTTTGACTGGGGCAGATAATCTGATGGCGCTGGATGAATCACAGTTTTAAGTTTTAGCCGATGAAACCGGTATAATCGGTTTTATGTTTGGGTGTAGGCGCAGATTTCTCTAAAACAGCTTTGCGTAAAGATTGAAGTTTCATTTTCAATCCTTTTTCAAAGTTTTCTAAAAATTTGGGCGCTCTAGATTTGAAGAAATGTATGTTTGTGGCTTCTTTTTCACCAACATAGCGGCCAATAAGGGTATAAAGATCGTCCAGGTCCAAACCCTCTTTACTGAAATCTTCAAATTTTGGGTTGTTCGTATCCACAACTTGAAATTTGTAAACGTCAGGTTCATAAGACCCTACCAGATAAAGTACTTTACCATCGCGCATGGCCTGTAAGGCAAAAATTGATTTTTCGGTTCTAAAATCGGACATAGAATACGGAACGACATGATATTTTGCTTTTTTGGTGGAGCTGGCTTTGTGCGCATACATCAAAGCTAAGGTTACTTTCTCAATCTTTTTATTAATTTCAGCACAGTTTTCTAAATGTTTTTGTTCAAAATCTTTTTGGAAATCTACACGCTGGTTTGCAGTTTCTAGTAATTTCGAAAGTTCTGATTTCTTCAACATTTTTGCTCCATCTTAAAATATATAAATGATTGTAAAGATATGACATAACACATCAGTTCTTTAATTGTCAAGCTTATGTAAACATTAAAACGGAATTGTGGGTTTAAATGTGCGTATAATAGATACCCGCACCAGCCATAAGGCCGACCATCATGGTCATCACGACCAAAATCAAAATACGTGTTGTCATGGTTAACTAGATACCAGTTGAGGTGGGACAAACCTTAATAACGTGATGATTTGATGAAGTCTGACAGCAAAAATCCTGCAAGACCTGCAAATGCCAGTGTTTGTTTCGGGTTTGCATAGGTAAAGTCTTTGAGTTCTTCGGCAATTTCACCGCTTTGCGCGCTGAGCGACTGGGCAGTTAACATCAATTCCTGATGACGACGCTCTAAAACAATGCGTTCGCGATTGGCTTTATAATTCATAAATGCCAAAACCAGTGCTGAAATCAAAATTAGGAACAATCCGGTGATGACAGCGGCCATCGGGGTTGCGTAGGTTTCAGCCAGCCAAAAGAAAAAACCGAATGTGATAAAGAAGCAGCCAGCCGTGAACAGCAATCCCAACAGGACCATGGGGCCTATTCGTTTGGCCCGTGCGGCTTGTGCGCCGACCATATATTGGTATGTGACCTGTTCAATGATGCTCATGACTGACTGCATAATAACTCTTTATCTTTATTGGTTTAAACGGATTAGTCGTCGTAACGGCTACGGCGGCGCATCAATACGCTTGCTGCCAAACCGCCCAAGAATGCCATACCAACGCTGCGCAATGGGTTGCGGCGAACGGCATCTTCGGTTTCAATAACCTTTTTGCGGCCTGTTGCGCGTGCCAAAGCCCACTGGCGTGCGGCGGCATCTTTTGCAATTTCTTTTGAATTGTGGAAGTTTGTTTTCATTTGGTGAACAGCTGTTTCGCTATCACGCTCGATATCATTTTTCAACTGTACAACTGTTGATTCCAGTTCGTTGATTTCAGCTTGTAATTTACGAATATCTGTTTCAGTACGTGCTTTCTTAGGCATCTTTATCTCCTTAAATTTATAATGTTGTATTCATTCAATACGTCATTACAAACTGGGGAGAAAAAATAAAGTTCCAGAATCGGTAATTACATGTTTTCAGTCGTGAGCATATAACCCACACCGCGCACGGTTTTAATGACCTCTTTTTCACCGATTGCATCACTCAGCTTTTTACGAATGCGTGCAACCTGAATATCGATGGCACGATCATAAACGTCAAATTTTCCCTCGCGGGTCAATTCAAATAAATGTTCACGTGTTAGGACATGATTGGGTGAGCGAGCCAAAGCATCCAACAGATTGTATTCACCTGTTGTAAAGTCGAGTGATTCGTTTTTGCTTGTGAAAACCTGATATTGTGTCGGATCCAGGTAAAAATCTGAAAACTTGATGGGGTCCGATGCGGATTTCTTGGGTTTTTCCTCAACGACAGGGGCGGCGGATGTTTCACTGCGGCGCAAAACAGCCTTGATTCGGGCAGTCAATTCCCGCATTTCAAAGGGCTTGGTCATATAATCATCAGCACCCATTTCCAAACCAACGATTTTTTCCGTCGTATCGGTTTTACCGCTGACAATAATAATAGGGGCCTTGGACGTGGTTAGTTCAGGCAAAAGGGAAAAGCCCTGAATGTCAGGCAGACCAAGGTCTAACAGAATAACATCAATATCACTATTGGCTTTTAGGGCACTCTTGGCTTCTTCGCCGCTTTGTGCGCCAATGACTTCATAACCATTATCTTCCAGATAATCGCCGACAACGATCTGTAGACCATCATCATCATCAATGAATAAAACTTTATTCTGGGACAATTTCGGATCCTTTTCCCTGATTTTCACATGTTCTCTAGCGGTATATACGCATGAAACCACGATTTGTTACAAAACTGAAACGTTTTTTTTCAAATCTGAAACATTAAGGACAAAACACGGTTACATCCGCACGTCATATTAGAACCATAGACGAACACGAAGTCACTCAAACAACTTTTTAAAGGATAGATTATATGTTTGCCCCCCAAGACCTCACCAAAGAATTGAATGGTTTGAAAAAATTTGCATATAAACTGACACGCAACATGGCGGATGCCGAAGACCTGCTGCACAACACTTGTGTACGTGCATTGGAAAAGAAACATTTGTTTAAAGAAGGTTCAAACCTTTTCAAATGGACATCACGCATCATGTATAACCTGTTTGTATCAAACTACCGTCGCAAGACAAAATTTGAAACACAGTACGATCCAGACACATATTTGGAAAAACAGTCTGTAGATGCTGGTCAGGATACGAAAATTGAAATGCTTCAAGTTGAAAAAGCAATGGATACACTGACAGACGAACATAAAGAAATTTTGATTTTGGTTTGTGTTCAGGGCATGGAATATGCCGAAGTTGCGAAAACACTTGATATCCCTGTTGGTACCGTACGTTCACGTCTTTCACGTGCCCGTTCAAACCTTCAGTTGGCCTTGCAAACCGAAAAATGTTTAACACAAGGTGGCGAGCCGGTTGCATTTTATGCAGGCAAGCACCCCACACAACTACTTAAAGCGGCCTAAAATAACACCACACCACACAAAACCTGTTATTTTGTTATTACCCACAACATAAACACAGGCCGTTTATAAAAAAGTGCAGATCCTACCCATCTGCACTTTTTTTTATGTCTCAATTTTGGATCCCTGTAAGAAGGGCGCGCCTACCTTCGGCTTCCACAAACGACATCAGGGCCCTGTCGTGCCAAGGCCCTGATATAAATTTTAACAGTTGGGTCTTATACGAAAATCAGGCTTTCAACGTTTGCGCCTTTGCCGATTTCTGGGGTTGGGAAGAGGCATTGTCATCACCCGCTGTGGACAGGCATTCTGCCTTGAAACGATCTAAAAACGCACGGTCCTTGTCCGCCAATAAGCGTCCGAATTCGCGCACTGCGCCTTCACAGGAAAGTGTGCGGTTTACGGGATAATCAAATCCGGGCAATTCCACATTAAATCCTGCGTCCGTTACACGCACGCTATACAAAACTTGATCCTGGCTTTTCAAATCAACGGTGATTTTTTGGGAATCGTGGCTGGAAAATACGGAAACATGAACCCCGGCCTCAGCTGCGGCCGCCTGATAGGCTTTTACCACTGGCAGAATACGGGCATCAACCTGCTCTTTGCGTTTTTCTGGCAATGGGGCTTTTACCTCAGCCGTGGTTTTGTCACCGTGAAGGTTCAGGTGTTCCTGTTTACGACGTCCCGACATCGCAACATTCAAGCTGTTAAAGCGAAAACCAAGCCCCATATCTTTTTTAAATTTATCCATTGTTCACACACTCTCTTTTTATTTTTATAATTAACTTACATTTACATAACATCCAAAGCCTTATTTATCAAGCTTTTCTACTGATTCTTTTTCATCAAAATGGCTGATTTGACGAAAAAGGGATGTCAAGGTATACGACCTAGCGGGACATGTCTGGAAGACAAGTCCTCATTTCATTTTTGCCGATAAGCAGGCTAGGTGGTCGTTAAATGATAACGTAAGAGGTGAGGCAAGACTTAACTAAGCTGATGCGGATTTGCCCTGCACCAATAAACGACGGATTTCGGCCTTAAGGTCGTCCTCATTAATAGGCTTTGGAATGTAGGCATTCATGCCGGCATCTAAACATTTTTGGCGGTCACCCACCAGCGCATGTGCAGTCATCCCAATGATCGGGGTGGCCTTGTCGCCCTGGTTACGCTCATAATCCCGGATTGTCTGTGTAGCTGTAAATCCATCCATTTGCGGCATTTGGATATCCATCAGGATGATATCAAAATCACCCTTTTTATATTTTTCAACGCCAATCAGGCCGTTTTCAGCCACCTGATAATCAATATTCATTTGTTCCAAGAGGTAACCCAGCACGACAACATTACCCTCGTAATCTTCGACAATCAGGATTGATCCATCCGCATCATCTGTTTGGCGCTCCGTCCCTTTTATCGGGGCGTCGTCTTCTTCTTTATAAGCAGATGCAGATGCAAGGGCTGGCTTATCCGGCCGCGATGTTAGGCTAGTGACCGTGCCTTCTTGTTCTTCATGATCATCGTCGTTGTCATCTTCGTGACCTTGGGGTCGTGGATCCTGATTCTTTTTGGCATCGGTCTGAAGCGGTTTGGCATGCGGCATGTCAAACATGTCCGGCATTTGCCCGGTGCTTTGGATGCTTTTGATGTTCAAGGCGTTGGCTTTTTCCAATGGTAGGATCAATGTAAAGCTAGACCCCTCACCGTATGTGCTTTCAACGGTAATCAAGCCGCCCATCATTTCAGCCAGTTTTTGCGAAATGGATAGGCCCAGGCCTGTTCCGCCATACGAGCGGGAAATCGAATCATCTGATTGTTTGAAACGTTCAAAAATCGTATCCAGCTTGTCATCTGGAATTCCGATACCCGTATCTTTTACAGCGATTTTCAGGAATTGCTGACTGCCTTTTTCAACAAGTTTGGATTCAACGACAACCTCGCCCTCATTTGTAAATTTGATTGCGTTTCCGATCAGGTTAATCAGGATTTGGCGAAGACGGACCGGATCTCCCTCAAATGCCAGTGATTTGATTTCCTCATTTTTAAGGTAAAATCCAATCCCCTTTTCCGAGGCTTGAACATCGGTAATGTTATGTATCTGATCCATAAATTCACCGAAAGAGATGACTGATTTCTCTAAGTTAATCTCTCCTTCTTCAATTTTTGAGAAGTCGAGGATGTCATTAATCAGGTCTTTCAAGCTGGAGGTTGAATTTTTTAACGTCTTGACCAATCGCTGATATTTACTGTCAAATTTGTCGATATTTTTCTCAAAGATTTCCGCGATGCCATTAATGGCGGTCAAAGGGGTGCGGATTTCATGGCTCATATGGGCCAGAAACTCACTTTTGGCAATATTGGCCTGTTCGGCATTTTTCTTCTCACGCTTCAGGAATTCCTGATATTCCTTAAGGTATGTAATATCCGTATGGACACCGACCAGACGCACGGCCTGTTTATTCTCGTCAAATTTTGCTTTGGCGCGGGACTGAATCCATAGCCATTTGCCGTTGGCAGCTTTCATGCGGAAGGTGCTGGAATATTCAGGCAGCTCCCCCGCCAGATAGCTGTTCACATATTCCCAAACCCGGTCTTTGTCATCCGGGTGCAACAACCCCTCTATATCTTCGAGCGTACCGTCGGAAATTTCACCACGGTCATATCCCAGCATCTGAAAGAATTGCGCGGAGTAGAAAACTTTGTTTGTTTGCAGATTCCAGTCGAACACGCCATCATTCATACCTTCAATGGCCAGGCGAAAACGCTCTTCGTTGTGTTTGAGCTTGCGCTCAACCTTCAAGCGCTTGGATTGGGCCTCTAACAAAACTGCATTCAGGCCGATCAGGATAATTCCACCCAGAATAGACCCCAAAATCAGAATGTGAAAATATGTTTCCTTCTGATCGTTAATCTCATCCAGACTGTTATTCAATTTGCGATTTTCTTCAGACAAAATCGCACTGTGCAGTGACAGCACTCGTGACTTCAATTGATTGATGGCGAGCGATATTTCACGGACATTGGCGCCGTTTTGGGTTTGGATATCATTGGATTGTGCGTCCAGCTGTTCTTTTAAAAGGCGGAAGTTACGCTGCAGTGCATCAACGCGTTCCTCCTGCATTTCGTCACCCTCGACCAGTACCGACAGGGCTGTGATGTTCTTTTCAACATTGTCCGAATAATTTTGAAAATCTTCAAACTGTTCAAAGCTTTTGCCGATCGAATAATTAACGTGGCTTTCCAATAGAGCGCTGAGGTTTTCGGAAAACTTTTCTGTTTCCGTTAAAAGAGCGCTGTTTGCAGACAGCGCGTTTTGCCGTTGTTCAAAAACATCATTTGTAAATGTTAGAAATATGATCAGTCCCAATACGCAAAGAACCGTTGCTGCGCAAAACAGCACGAAGTTGCGGCGAAAGACCTTTTGTGCACGGCTGTAAATCATATTGTCCTTGTGTTTTTTGCCCTGTGGGGCGATTGCAATCGCAATTCTACAATTGCAGCTTTAAAAAGAAACCCTTAAAGCATGGGTTTCACAAAAGGGATTTAAACCTTTGGACCGCGACCTCGAAATGCATGCGCAATCGCTGCGATCACAAACAAGACGATAAAGACGAAAAATAGAATTTGTGCCAATTCAACAGAAACAGCCGCAACACCACCAAAACCCAGAACGGCGGCGATCAGTGCGATGACCAGAAATAACAGTGCCATATTTAACATTTTAAAAATCCTTGATTGTATTTTATCTACGCGTGAGATGATTCTCCTGTACGCACATACGTGCGCGCGCGCATATGCGTTCCATATTCATATCCTTTATTCATATCCTTTTCGCTAACGACGCCTCCCAACCCCTTGTTACAAAACGTTTGGGAACAAAAGGCGGGATTTAAACATTTGTAATGGTGAAAGGGCCGGCACAGGAACTGCTATGATGACCGCAACGCTGAACATTACGGAACAGGATATAGAAGCCTTGGTGGATAACCAATTGGAATGGGAAGAAGCCAAACGCGTCTTGACCTATATCAACCAGCACGAATGGGCCCAAAATTATTACGAACAGATCGTCCGCCAGAAAAAGATCCTCAAAGCATGGTGGGATCAGCGCGTGAATCTGCAATAAATGCCCAATTCCTTTAATAACCATTGATTTTGACGTCTCAACCCTTATTTCTATAATATTAGGGTAGTAAGACAGAGATTTGGATGTTTAAGAAAAAATCAAAAACAAAAAAGCGTGATGACAGCGCTGATATGCCGGATACACTTCCGATCTTTCCTCTAACAGGTGTGCTGTTACTGCCGCGCGGGCAATTGCCTCTGAATATTTTTGAAAAGCGTTACAAAGACATGGTCCACGATGCCTTTCAAAACAAACGCATGATAGGAATGATCCAGCCCGTTGAGAGTACGAACGAGGGCCAGACCGAAATTCACAAGGTCGGCTGCGCCGGACGGATCACGCAATTCGAGGAAAAAGGACCGTCAAATTATTACATTACCCTGACAGGTGTCAGCCGGTTTGATGTGAAAAAGGAAGTTTCAACCGATACACTTTATCGCCAAGTGGTCCCCGACTGGTCAAAATATGCATGCGATCTGGATCTTGCTGACTCGCCCGAATTTTGTCCGGATCAATTTGTCAAAGTCTTGCGGCGCTATTTTGATGCGATGGATATGACATGTGAAAAATGGGATGACCTGACAGGGATCCATCCTGAACGTCTGGTTGCGACGTTGGCGATGGTCTGCCCGTTTTCAACGCAGGAAAAGCAAGCCCTGTTAGAAGCAGAATGTCTGGAAGCGCGCCTGAATTTGCTGATTGCCTTGATGGAAGTCGCCGCCCGACAAAAACAACAGACAACGATGAGACACTGAAATGTCGATCAAACCCGATCCGAAATTGTTGCAGGTTCTGGCCTGCCCACTACACAAGACCCCCCTTGAATATGACGAGAAGAATAACGAGCTGATCAGCCGTCAGGCCAAGCTGGCCTTTCCTATCCGCAACGGAATCCCCGTCATGCTGGTCGAGGAAGCCCGCAGCCTAGACAAATAAATCTGGCAAATTGCTTGGCTTTTGTTATCATTTTTACCATATCATTAGGGGAATGATCCGGAAAGGGCTGGGGCTATGTCAAATAAAGTTCTTGTTTTCGATACCACACTGCGTGACGGTGAGCAGTCGCCAGGCTGTTCCATGAACCATGATGAAAAGCTCGAAATGGCGGAAATGCTCGACAATTTGGGCGTTGATATCATAGAAGCCGGGTTTCCGGCCGCCAGCAAGGGGGATTTTGATGCCGTTCAGGCCGTCTCCAAACAGGTGAAAAATGCGCGTGTAGCAGGCTTGTGCCGCGCCATCGAAGGTGACATTCAGGCGGTTGCCGATGCCATTCGCCCCGCAAAACAGGGGCGCATTCACACCTTTATCTCAACCAGTCCGCTGCACCGCGAACATAAATTGCAAAAATCAAAAGAAGAGGTGTTGGATCTGATCACTTGGTCGGTCAGTCTGGCGCGCAACCTGTGCGATGATGTGGAATGGTCAGCCGAAGACGCCACCCGTACAGAGCCGGATTACCTGTGCCGTACGGTAGAGGCAGCAATTAAGGCGGGCGCCCGCACGGTAAATATTCCCGATACCGTCGGATATGCAACACCCAAGGATTATTTTGACATGATAGCCATGTTAAAATCGCGTGTCCCAAATATTGATCAGGCCGTGATTTCGACCCATTGCCATGATGATCTGGGTTTGGGTGTGGCCAATTCCATCGCAGGGGTTCAGGCCGGTGCGCGTCAAATTGAATGCACAATCAACGGAATTGGTGAACGGGCCGGCAATGCCGCGATGGAGGAAATTGTCATGGCATTTAAAACCCGTCAGGATGCCTTGCCATATGATACGAATATTGTGACGGAAAAGCTTTTTGCTGCATCCCAATTGTTATCATCCATAACCTGTGTGCCGGTTCAGCCGAACAAGGCGATTGTCGGGGCCAATGCCTTTGCCCATGAAAGCGGTATTCATCAGGATGGAATCCTTAAAAATGTCATGACCTATGAAATTATGACGCCGGAATCGGTCGGTCAAGATTCAACAAATCTGGTTATGGGCAAGCATTCCGGGCGCAACGCCTTTCGCGCGCGATTAAAGTCCTTGGACATTCAGCTGGATGATGCGCAATTGAATGCAGCCTTTTCGGCGTTTAAATCCCTTGCGGATGAAAAGAAAGTCATTACAAACGATGACTTGCGCCGTTTGGCCAAGAACGTATAGATAAAAACAAAAAAGAATATGATTTTTTCCAAATCAAAATCCGGGCCGTCTTTGCCCGAAACTATTTATATTGAGGCACTGGATACAGATGTCCGCCTGCGGACCCACCCGCAGGCCAAACGCTACGTCCTGCGACAGGATGTGCGTCAGGGGGGATTCGTCCTGACCTGTCCGCCCCGCTCATCCGTGCGCTATGCAGAAAAATTTCTGAAGGATCATATCGATTGGATGAAAAGACACTGGGTTGAGGCGGACCCGCTGGTCCCTTTCACAGACGGATGTGAATTTTCGTTCTTTGGACAGATGTTGACGATTAAAAATGACCCCACACGTCTGCGTGGTTTGCCCCATGTGACAGATGATGGCCGTTTGGTGGTGCCGGGCATGGTGGAAAATTTGCATCGCAAGGTTTGCGATTTCCTGCGCTCGGAATTCAGAAGCCGCATTTCTGCGTTGGCGCATGCGAAATCAGGACAAATCCGCAAAAAAATTCGTAAGATTCGTATTGCCGACCAATCTACACGATGGGGGAGCTGTTCAACAACGGGGACTTT
>CAXGXG010000020.1:0-11710 GCA_964013525.1 uncultured Alphaproteobacteria bacterium
GGTTTTCTTCCTCATTAGGATAATGATGGACTAGATTTTCAAAATCCGGTGTCGGGGGCATCTCGTCCTGACCCGGCGCACGTACTTTTGATATGGTCTTCATAGATTTTGAATCCTTTTTGAATAACGGTTTTATAAAACCAATGATATTCGTAAACATTTCATTATCCCGTCATTGGAACAAATGATCACCCGCGCGAAAGGTTCCTTGTCGCGCAATGGGCAATACAGACCACATCTAATATTGTAGGCTTAACGGTAGAGGTTCAGCAATTTATTTTTTTGGCTGTAGAAATCTTCGTTACTGCGCCACAAAAGTGTTTTGTCTTTGGGTGACCACAACTCGATATCCATCACACGTGCAGCCATCAACCAGTTTTCAAAACCGTTGTTCAACCGCGTTTTTTCGCTGGCATCACCATTTAATGGTGTCAGGCTGAGGCGCATAAACAGCTGATTTTTATTGGTGATATGTTGGGCCATTTCTTCCATTTTTTCAGGAGACAGTTTTATGAATTCATAATCCATAATATCTGTAGGAATGACCGCATAGTTTTCATCGTCAAAACTGTAGGTGAAATAGGTATCGTTTTTAAACTCATTGACGAAAAATCCGCCGGCTTCGGGACGAAACTGGCGCAGGGTTATATAACTCTCAACGTGAACGGGCTCATCATATCCCATCAGGGCAAATTTTGTTTTCAGCTTGTCCATGACCTGTGACATGACCATATTCTTTTCGGTCGGGTCCGCATTTTTATAAGGAATGGATTGGGATGCCCAGTTACTAAAGTCCGGTGATTGACCTGTAATCTTGTGAAACAGCATAGCCACAGTAATATTATCCGTGCGCTTGGACGCAAAGGTTTCCGGCGGCTTTTCACTGGACAATTCTTCCAAAGACATATCCGGACGATAGGCCGTATCAGGCTTGGCCGGGATTTTGCTGGTGGTGCCCATACTCTCTTGTGCCATTGCAGGCGCAGATAGAAATAGAAGACAGACCAGAAGTGCTGATAAAAAGTGCGACATAGGGCTTGGTTTTAATCTCTTTCTCCACGTATAGTATATGATAATTATTACGTAATGATAAAGAGCTTTCCCTTTCGATATGTCCCGACCACCTCGCGATTCAGATAATTTATCAGATGATGACCTTGCCCTTTGGGCGCGCGTTGCAGAGACGGTGACCCGCAGTTGGCAGGATCGGAAACGAAAATACCATCAGCCGGATGCGCCGCATACACCCCAGACGTCTAAGGATAAACCTGAACAGCCGGTTCCAAAACCCGGGGCAGATCCGCGGCCCATGGTGCCTGCACGTCAGCGCCCTGCGCATCATCATGACATGCACGGACGGACCATGGATCGCCGAACGGAACAGAAATTAAGACAGGGTAAATTGCGTATTGATGAGACGATCGATCTCCACGGCCTTAGTCAAGAGGCCGCACATAACCTTCTCAAGGTTAGGTTGGTGGCAGCGCAAAAACGTGGAAAACGCGTGATCTTGGTCATAACAGGCAAGGGATTGCGCTCTGCGGCACCGGGTGGAATTTTACGCCAGTCATTAAGCGTGTGGTGTGAATTGCCGCCACTGTCATCTATAATTTTAAAACGGGTAAAGGCCCAACCCCGCGATGGCGGAAGTGGTGCATTTTATATTTATCTACGACGAAAAAGATAATCTATGGGGCGTCCCTTTTTAGAAAAGGTTTGTAAAGCCCACTTTTATGGAATAGAACATAAGGGGTACAGACAAATTCAGGAGAGGCCATGACCGCGCAGATTCACACCGTCACATTTCAGGGGATTGATGCGCAGGCCATTCAGGTGCAGGTGCAAATCTCGAACGGTTTGCCGTCCTTTCAGATTGTGGGGTATATTTAAATCGGCTTTTAAAAAGCATAATTTTGTAATAGTATGTCTGGAGTTATAACTAAAAATTTCTTTTTTAATGAATTATTCCAAAGGAAATGCGCTTTTTTTAATATTAATCGCTGTCGCTCTTTTTGCTGCGCTATCATATGCAATCACGAATTCTTCGCGCGGTGGTGGAAACCTTGATAAAGAGCAGCAAATGATTGACAACGCAGTTAACGAGCAGTGCGTTGCGTCAGTAGAATATGGCGAAAATAAACTTAAAATAATAAATGGTTGTAGTGTGGCGGAGCTGAGCTACGAGCTTTCAGACGGAACAAATGAAAATCCATCAAACCCTAGTGATACAAGCTGTTTTTTGTTTCATAGAGATGGGGCTGGTGTTATCCCCTGTGGAAGCTATCTTGACCCAACAATACCTGTAGGAAATATTACAACAGGAGGTGATACTACGACGATCGTGCTACTATCAACTGGCGCTCATATTAAATGTGGTTTTTGGGGAGGTGGAGATACTATATGCTACGTGGCTTTTAGCGCCGATGGCGGCGCCACATTTACGAGCCATCTAGATGAATGTATATCTACCGGTAGCGATGGAAGAACACCATCAACTTTCAGATCTGCTCTGGCGGACGAAATTTGCAGTTCCTCCTGCGGTGGAAATCAGACACAAGTCGGCGGAGCTGGGTCAGGTGCAGTTACTACTTATATCGAAAACAATTATACTGGCAGCGCATATTCTGGTGCATGTACGGCTCGGGGTATGTCAGTTAGGTGTGATTGTTGGTAATCTGCAAGCTTTACTTTTGTCACGGGATCCTCTAGAACAAATAGAGTACAAATTTCAGGAGATCCGATTTGGTCGCCCAAATCCATACTGTCACATTTCAGGGGATTGAACCGCGCGAAATTAACGTGCAGGTGCAATTGTCATCTGGTCTTCCCAGCTTTCAGATTGTCGGTCTTCCCGATAAAGCGGTCGGCGAAAGCCGGGAGCGTGTCCGCGCTGCCTTACATGCAGTGGGGCTTTCCTTGCCGCCGAAACGTCTGACGGTCAATCTGGCCCCTGCGGATGTGGTTAAAACAGGCAGTCACTTTGACTTGCCAATCGCACTGGGTGTTCTGAGCGCCATGGGGGTTTTACCTGCTGAGGAATTGGATCAGTTTTGTGTTTTGGGCGAATTGTCACTTGATGGACGTATTACACCTGTAAATGGTGTTCTGGCCGCGGCCATGCAGGCGTCAGCTGCCGGACGCGGGTTGATATGTCCACGTGAAAACGGTGCTGAAGGTGCATGGGCCGACATTCAGGTTTTGGCGCCTGTTTCGTTATTGGCATTAATCAATCACTTTAAGGGCTCACAAGTCTTAACGCCGCCGTCCCCCGTGATTGAAAACGCGGATAGCCCATCAGCAAGCCTTTTGGATCTGGCTGATGTTAAGGGGCAAGAAACCGCCAAGCGTGCATTGGAAATTGCGGCCGCAGGCGGACACAATATGTTGATGTCGGGCCCCCCCGGATCGGGAAAATCGATGCTGGCATCACGTATGCCCTCCATTCTGCCGCCGCTGACCGCTGCTGAGGCGCTGGACACCTCAATGATTCATAGCGTCGCCGGGCAGTTAACAGGTGGGCAGCTTTTGCGGGCACGGCCCTATCGCGATCCGCACCATTCCGCATCCCAGCCGGCTATGATCGGTGGGGGCAGTCGTGCGCAACCGGGGGAAATCTCGCTTGCGCACAATGGGGTCTTGTTTTTGGACGAATTGCCTGAATTTGCCCGCGGTACGCTTGAGGCTTTGCGTCAGCCGCTTGAAAATGGCTCGGCTTTGGTCAGTCGTGTAAATTACCATGTTCATTTCCCCGCAGATTTTCAATTGATTGCGGCCATGAACCCGTGCCGCTGCGGTCACTTGGATGATGCGGCATTGGCCTGCGGTCGCGCGCCGAAATGTGCGATGGATTATCAGGCCAAAATCTCAGGCCCATTATTCGACCGTATTGATTTGCATGTTGAGGTCCCGGCCGTCAACCCGCTTGACCTTGCAAATGTTAAGCGCGGCGAAGATTCTGCCACAGTTCGTGCCCGCGTCACCGCCGCGCGTGAGCGCCAAATGGCGCGTTTCCAAAGCCTCGGGTCTGAGACGAAATTAAATGCAGGCGCGGGCGGCACAATTCTGGAACAAATTGCACCTCTGGATGAAAAGGGCCGTAACCTGCTGGTGCAAGCGACGGAGAAGATGAAATTATCAGCGCGCGGATATCACCGCGTGTTGCGGGTGGCCCGAACCTTGGCGGATTTGGAAGGTGCAGACAATATTGCCCCTGCCCATATTGCTGAGGCGATCGGTTTCCGGCGCTTTCGCCCAAGCCAGCAAAAAGCGGCATAAATTTGACAATCTGTCTGAAATCTCTACATTTTTTGACAGAACGTTAAGAATTGTGTATTATATTATGGAATATATAACAAGGGACTATGTATGTCAGAATCAGGAATATTGAACGACACTGGTGATCTGGACCTGGATCAGGAGCTTCGCAAGCGAGAAGGTATTGCGGCTGAAAATGTCAAATCATCTGATGTTGAGGGGCCATCGGGATCTGGGACATCTGATATTGGAACAGGTTTGGCTGCAGGCGCAGAAGTTGTTTCCCACATGGCGGGTTTTTCACCGACGATTGCAGTCGGGGCAGCTTTGGTTGTGGATTTTATCGGTTCTTTCAAAAAGCAAGCTCAGGACAAAACAGCACAGTTCCAAAGTACATTCGGCCCATTTATGGTGGCTGACAATCGCCAGAGTAAGTCTGAAAAGAAAAAGAATCGTCAAAACGATGGAGCGGCGATCTTTCAAATTGCTGGTGATTCAATCGCGGGCGTAACCGCAGGAATGCAGGTTCATCAATCACCACAAACCATTCAGGCAAAACAACAATCAGCCACACTCATGAGTGCCATACGCCGTAAAAAGGCAACGGGCCCAATCATCAGTGAGAATTTAATTGATGGCAATGATGGTTACATGCCACAGGATGCCATGAATACGGTTCAAAATCACGGATCTGAACAGATTATGCAGCGCATTCAAAATCACAGTTAATTGGCGCAAGCCTTAGAGATTGAAAAAAGCCCGGCATTAGGCCGGGTTTTCTTTTTTCTGGCGATAGGCCGTGTAAATGGCAGCGGGAATGGAAACCGCATACACAATCCCCATTATGATCAGAGTTAGCCATGTGGCATGAATCAGGCCCGCAATGAGCAGGCCAAAAGCTGCCAGCAATGGCACAGCCATTTTGGGATGAAAGCGAACCTGTTTGGTGGAAAAGGTCGGAACACGACTGACCATCAGGATTGCAAATCCCAACATCCACAGGGCGACATATTCAGGCGAGGTGGTAAAGGCCTCAAAACGGTTGCCATCTTCTGCGAACTGCAGGCTCATGATCAGGGGCAACAACGCCATGCCTGCCCCAGTCGGTGCGGGCACGCCTGTAAAGAATTTGCGCTTCTTTGCAGCAGGTAAAAGTTTCTTTTGTGCATCTTTATCCTCGGCATTATAGCGCGCCAGACGCAACGCGCCGGCAATCGC
This sequence comes from uncultured Alphaproteobacteria bacterium, assembly GCA_964013525.1. Taxonomy (GTDB): domain Bacteria; phylum Pseudomonadota; class Alphaproteobacteria; order Micavibrionales; family CSBR16-224; genus CATLPD01. Next base: position 5,473 of record CAXGXG010000020.1, read on the forward strand.
AAATACCACGGCAACTATCCAACCGATGCGGCCGGCTGATTCCAACAGCCAAAGATACATGATGGTTGCAGGCGCAACACCGAAACATAAAAAGTCGGACAGGGTGTCCAATTCCGCACCAAGTTTGCTTGAGGCTTTGAGGGCGCGCGCAACCGCCCCATCAAGTGCATCAATAAAGGCCGCCAAAACAATCGCTATAATAGCCATCTCCCATCTGTCCTGTATGGCATACTGAATGGATGTCATGCCGGCAGTCAGCGCCGCCAACGTCAGCATGTTAGGAATCAAACGGGAAATGGATATGCGTTTGCTGTTGGGCATGTTTATACGATCTCGCCAGTACGGGCCGCTTCGTCAGATTTCATGTCTGCAATCACGCTTTCGCCACCAATCATACGCTGACCAACAGAAACCATTGGCTCAACCCCTGGCGGCAGGTAGATATCTGTGCGGCTACCAAAACGGATCATGCCGTAACGCTCTCCCGTTTTCAGGGTATCGCCAACCTTGGCATCACACAGAATACGGCGTGCCACCAGACCTGCAATTTGTACAAAAGCGATGGAGTTCGGTTGATCTTTAATCTTTACAACCAGTGTATTGCGTTCATTGTCACTGCTGGCTTTGTCCAGCGTTGCATTCAAAAATTTGCCCGGGTGGTAAACGGCCTGTGTGACGGTTCCGGCAATCGGGTTGCGGTTTACGTGCACGTCAAAAACATTCAGAAAAACGCTGACGCGTGTTAATTCCTGACCGCTGTAAAGGGTATCGGTTTCATCAAGGGCCTCCAATTCAGCCGGAAGCGGTGCTTTGGTAATTAGGGAGACCATGCCGTCTGCGGGGCTGACGATCAACCCTTCGCGTTGTGGAACCGTACGATCAGGATTGCGAAAGAAATATACACACCATGCGGTCAGGATCAGACCGATAAATCCAAGCGTATCTTCGACCATTGCCAACAAGATGGACACAAATGCGAAGATCAGGATGAATGGCCAGCCAGCCGGGTGAATCGGAACAAAGATTGTGTCCATGGCCTGTTTAATCAGGTCTGTGATTTTTGTCATTGGTATACTCTTTCCTTAAAACAAATACTGTACTGATTAAAACCTATATGAAAATTGATCTTTTTCAAGGTGTAATTGATAGTCTGGACATCCAATGGCCTCGTCCCTACAATCATTCATTATGAGACGTTACCTAAAATTGTATTCTGATATTGGCGGTAACGCGCTTTTCCTGATTTTGATTGCTGTTGCCTTGTTCGCAGCGCTATCTTATGCGGTAACAAATTCCGGCCGTGGCGGTGGGGGCATAGACAAGGAACAGGCCCAGATTGACGCAGCCGTAAATGACCAGTGCAACGCATCCGTTGATGCCGGACGCATGCGGCTCACCCTTATAGGTGATTGCGTTGACAGGGAAATCAGTTATGAACTGTCAGATGGCAGCAATGTGAATCCAGCGGCGCCTGCGGATAAATCCTGCCATATTTTTGATGAAGCAGGGGCGGGTGTAGCAGAATGTGGGGCTTATCTTTTAGGTGAAAACCCATGTATGCAGGCCCTTGGTATTGGAGAAAGTTGTAACGGTGTTATTTATGCAGGTATGTCGGGGGGGAACCGCCTTTACACGGCGCCATCCAATCAGGGGCCGGGAACGGCAAGTTGGGCCAGCGGCTCTTACAATCATTCGACCGGTGCCACCAGTACATCTGACGGGCTATTTAATACGAATAGGTTAATGGAAACCCATGGCGATATCGCAAGCTTTTGGGCGGCACGGCGCTGTGCAAATTTGGGCGAAAAATGGTATTTTCCGGCCACCAATGAAATGACAGCCATTCGGTCGAATGCATCTGCGATCGGCAGTTTTCCCGATGGAACGTATTGGGCCTCTACAGAAACAGCTAGTCACGCTGCCGCCATTATCACAATACCAAGTGGAACGAATGTGGCGACTAAGAATGGCGGATATCTGGTTAGGTGTGTGCGTCGCGATTGATCACACGGCGCGAAAATCCTTTTAAAACTTTTGCAAATTCTTTATATTGGCCGAATGACAAAACTTATCCATTCCGTATGCGTGTATTGCGGCGCCTCCAGCAATGTTTCCGATGAATATAAAAATGCGATCCAGAACTTGGGACGCAGGCTTGCCGAAATGAAGAAAACCGTTGTTTATGGCGGTGGTTCTGTCGGTACAATGGGCCTGTTGGCCGAGGCGGCATTGGATGCCGGCGGTGATGTGATCGGAATTATTCCTGAGCATATTATTAAACGTGAAGGAATGGAACATGAACTGACCGAGCTGCATGTCGTGGATTCCATGCACAGCCGCAAGATGATGATGGTTGATAAGTCCGATGCCTTTATCGCCATGCCCGGTGGTTTGGGAACATTGGATGAAACCTTTGAGATTTTGACGTGGAAGTACCTGAACCTGCACGAAAAGCCTGTTATTTTGGGTAATATCCAAAACTACTGGACGCCGATGCTGGCCCTGATCGAAAATATGATCCGTGCCGGATATACGCCCGAGCATCACAAACAACTGTTTGATGTCGCCGATAACGTCGATCAAATTCTTGAGTATATGAACTCCTATGATCTGGAAGGCGAAAAAGAAACCGAGCTTGAAAAAATGTAAAAAAACTACATTTAATCTCTAGAGTATCATTTTATTAACCTGTAGTATTTACGTTAAGAAGAAGTGATATTTTTTAAAGCAATAAGCCTGATTTTTTATGTCGACAGAATTCGTTAAGCCAAATATGCCAGATGCCGGCGCCGAAAAAGCGCAGGACATTGCTTGTCGAGCGCTTGAAAAAATTGAGGCCTTGGATCTGGTCCCATCCCCTGAAAATTATGAACTTTGGTATAAATATTACGATGGCGATGCTGAAATTGTCGGTGCGATTGACAAGTTTGGCGACAATGTGAACGAGGCCGTTTGCAGCAAAATCTATAAACGCTTTTTGCAAAATTCTGCACACGAAGACCAGGTTAAAAAAATCAGCGATAGCATTCAGCAGGCGCTGGTTGAAATCAGTGGTCTTTTCACTTCGGTCCAATCTGCCACAAATGAATATGGCGATACATTGACCGATGCCAATACACAGATTGAAAAAGCCAACAGCCTGGATGAGCTCAGCGCGGTTGTGACCAACATGGTCGAAAGCACCAAAAAAGTTGTTGAATATAACAAATCATTGGAAACCCAGCTTTCCAGCTCCACAGAACAAATGACGGAGCTTCGCCAGACGCTGGACATGGTTCGCAAAGAAGCCATGACAGATTCCTTAACGGGCCTATCCAACCGCAAAGCATTTGATAACTATCTACAGCTGGCCTTAAAAGAAGCAGAAGAAAACGAAACGACCCTTACGCTTTTGATGATGGATATTGACCATTTTAAAAAGTTCAATGACACCTATGGTCATTTGATTGGTGATCAGGTGTTGCGTTTGGTGGCCCGCAGCTTGAAAGATGGTATTAAAGGGCGTGATTTGGCTGCACGTTATGGCGGGGAAGAATTTGCGATTATTTTGCCCGATACAAATGTCGAGGCCGGCGTTTTTGTCGGTAATGCGTTGCGCCGCGTTGTGGAGCGTAAAGAGGTCATTAACCGCACAACAGGTGAAAATCTTGGGCAAATCACTCTGTCTGTGGGCGTTGCCCAGTATCAAGGCAAAGGCGACGATGCGGATCAACTGATCTCGCGCGCGGATGAGGCCCTATATGATGCGAAAGAAGCCGGCCGCAACCGCGTGATGTCGTACGACCACACGTAATTTTTCTTTTTACAATTTTTATACGGGAACACGATTTACGCTATGATAGCGTGTAACGAATTGTGCGCTTTTTAAAAACGGTAGCTGACCCCAACAACACCAAAGATATCCTGTTGGCCGTTCTGGCCATTAAACTCCTTGGTTCTATAGGTCAGTGTGTAGCTGAGGCGGACTTGCTCATACGTCAGTGCGGCCCCCACACTGGCATCCGCCACGACCGGCTTTTTATTGACGCTGCGTGAATCCGAAAACGTATTGCCATCCAGGAAGATATTGCGTCCAACCAAGCGCGCATCCAAACCGGCAAAGGCATGCCAGCTGAATCTTTTGTTTTCAGGAATTTCAAAAAAACCCGTACCCGGAATCGCCGGACGGACGCGTGCGGGCGTATCCTGCCACTTTTCACTCTCAGGCCCTATGCGAAACGTAACCCCGGCACTGGCGTGGGTGTAGATATTTCCGAGGGTCACACCCATGTTCGGTTCAATCCCAAAGTTCAGGTCAAGCGGAATGTCCGTCATATAATATTCAGGCCAGCGGCGTTGCCAGGCCACAATCAGGCCGGGTTCGGTATCCAAACCGTAATCCCAACCCTCAGGCTCTGGACTGCTGGGCGTGACATACTTGTGGACAAATGTCTGAATTTCTTCGCCCAATGCAGGGGGGCCGACGATGCCCAATGTCACCTCAACATCATCAACATGGCGGTCGGTGACGGTGACAAGGCCGATAGAACCATAGGCAAAGGCAGCGTAGGGCCGATCCTGTGGATCCGGGTTCGGGGCGGTAATATCCTCAGGCGTATATATGTTGTGGCCAAGCGTCCAATAAGCGCTGGAATTCTCGTTCAGCTCGAACGTCGGAATGTAATCATCAATCGTATAGGCAACTTCGGGCAGTTTTGCACCCAAGTTTAAATAGCTGAGGCGCACGCCACTGGTGTAATTGTCATCCCCATATGCGGCCAGGGAGTCATTCTCGATAACCAGATTATAAAACTTATCTTTTTCAGCCGGGCTCAGATCGCCAGGATTCTCTTGTGCAAATGCAGGCATGGCCAGCAAACACAGTCCTGCAACGGCTGTAACCAGCCGCGTTCCCACCGCTATCGGCAGGCATACGGGTTTTAAACATTTAAAAGAGGATCCGGTCATTTTTTGGACGTTTTGCCTTTATTGCGGTTTTGCCGCTTTTCATGTTTGGGCGTTGTTTTCTTCTTCCGCGGCGGTTTACCCTTGCCCGTGTTTTTATTGCGGGCGCCGCTTTTACCGCGTGAGTCATTACGCTTGGAACCGCCTTTTGGTTTCCTTGGATTTCTACCTCGACCGCTGCGGTTTGTTTTCGCCCCCTCCGGCGGGGTGGTCTTGCCCAGATATTCAACCAGCTCAAACAACATGCTGCCCTTAATCGGGTCGGCTTCCAACAGTTTGACAATGACAGGTGCCATCAGACGATAGGCCTTGCCACTGTTGCGGCCAACTAGGCAATGATAATCTTCGTTATGCATCCAGTAATCGTTTTCCAGCGTGCGCATAGGGACCAGGCCATCGGCACCTGTCGCATCCAATCTGACGAACAGACCCGCATTGTTCAGGCCGGCAATATGGCCGGGAAAGGTTTGTCCGACGCGGTCCTGCAGGAACAGGGATGTATAACGATCCATCGCATCACGCTCGGCAATCATGGATCGCCGTTCGGTTTCTGAAATATGCTGCGCCATTTGCGAGAAAAGGGCCGCGCCTTCTTTCTTTAGGCCGCCACCACCGGGGAGATCCCATGCGGAAACCATAGAACGGTGGACCAGCAGATCCGAATATCTGCGAATTGGGGATGTAAAATGCGCATATTTTTCCAAGGCCAGACCAAAGTGGCCCAGATTGTCAGGACTGTAGACCGCCTGCGACTGGCTGCGCAATACCATCATACTGACAAGCTCGGATTCTTCTGTCCCTTTGGCTTTTTCCAAAATATTGTTCATCCGCTTGGGCGTCATCACCGCGCCCTTGTCCAGATGAATGTCAAAGGTTGCCAAGAAATCTGATGCCGCATCAATTTTGGAACTGTCGGGCTTGTCATGGACACGATAAATACATGGCGCGTTCTTTTCCTCAAGCGCCATGGCGGCGGCAACGTTGGTTAAAACCATGAATTCTTCGATCAGCATATGCGATTTCAAACGCATCCGCGGAACGATGGCATGAATATGGCCATCTTCTCCGATAACCGCCTTGCGTTCAGGCAGGTCAAGGTCCAAGGCGCCGCGCTCTTTACGTGCCGCCAACAGCGTTTCAAACGCACCATACAGGTTATCAACATGATCCATCAGCGGTTTGATGTCCGGGTCCGGCCCCTCATCCCGGGCGGCCTGAACCTGTTCGTACGTCAGGCGCGCGTGGGATTCCATTAACCCGCGAACAAATTTGTATCGTAACAGCTGTCCATCTT